>DEBE01000240.1 GCA_002348425.1 Alphaproteobacteria bacterium UBA2964
ATTGGCTTGCAATTTCCAATTTTGCGTTCAAAATTTGAAATATTCTGATGGGAGAAAGATATGGGGCAGTTAGAGGGTAAGGTGGCTATAGTGACCGGTGGAGCCCTTGGAATAGGAGCAGCCTATTGCAAGCGGCTGGCGGAAGAAGGCGCCAAGGTTGTGGTTGCGGATATTGAGGACGGTAACAGTGTGGTTGGAGTTATCGAACAAGCTGGAGGTAGGGCTCTATTTATAGAAACTGATGTAACCAGTGAGCCGGATAACATGAATATGGCCTCCAAGACATTTCAGACATTTGGACGGCTTGATATTCTAGTTGCTAATGCTGGGCTTTATACTCATCTTAAACGGCATCCCTCTGTAGAAGAAACGGTTCAAGAATGGGATGATGTCTACAATGTAAATGTTAAGGGCGTATGGCTTGGCGCCAAGGCCTGTATTCCTGAGATGAAGAAAAATGGATACGGTAAAATTGTTAATATCGCTTCCACGGCAGCGTTTCAGGGAACGCCAGGTATAACGCGTTATGCCGCCTCTAAAGCTGCTGTAGTTGGTATCACCCGGTCTATGGCAAGAGAGTATGGCGACGATGGTGTACGTATTAACGCGATTGCCCCCGGTCCTATTGAGACTGAAACAGGGAAACAATACGAGACAGAGGAGAGCGTAAATCGCAGACTGGTAAGCGGAAAAAAGCGCGCTTTGGGGCGTAATGGGCTGCCGTCTGATGTTGTTGGATTATGTGTCTTTTTGTCTTCGGAAAAAAGTGATTTTATGAGTGGACAGACTGTTGTTGTCGATGGTGGCGGTACCCTGTGGTAAAAGGATGTAGCTGATGGGAAGATTAAGTGGAAAGGTGGCTATTGTCACAGGTGGTGCCAGAAGTATTGGTGCGGCATTTGCTAAAGGTCTAGCTGCTGAGGGAGCGCGAATCGTTATAGCCGATCTTGAGCCTGCTGATGAGGTGCTCGGCATTATCGAGCAAGCGGGGGGTGAGGCGGTTGCAATTAAGACAGATGTTACAAAAGAAAATGATTGTCAGTCAGCGGCTGCAGAGGCCTTAGCTAAATTCGGACAGCTAGATATCTTAGTTGCTAATGCAGGGCTATGGGTAAATCTTGAACGCCAATCAGCGACGGAAATAGATGTCGATATTTGGGAAAAAGTAATGTCCGTAAATGTTAAGGGCGTATGGTTATCGGCTAAGGCTTGCATACCGGAAATGGCTAAGAATGGGTATGGAAAAATAATAACCGTTGCCTCTACCCGAGCTATGAAGGGTGGCTCAGGTATGTTGCATTACGATGCTAGCAAAGGAGCGGTCATTGCTATGACCCGCTCTCTAGCACGGGAATATGGACCGTCAGGAATTTCCGCTAACGTTATTGCGCCTGGGGCGACAGATACCGAAATCAGTCAGGCTTTAGCAGATGAAACTCAGAAAGAGCGACGAGTGGCAAGCGCGCAAGCTCGCGCGATTAAGCGTTCGGAGGAACCAGATGATTTAGTTGGGGCCTGCATACATTTGGCTTCGCCTGAAAGTGATTTTATGAGTGGGCAAACGTTGGTTGTTGACGGGGGTGCCATCGTCTGGTGACTTCAGTTGAGCTTTTCTCCACTTACCTTGCTGCGGCGCAGGCGGCGATCGTGACCAAGTTTAAAATGCGTACGAGCATGCGTGACTGATAAATTATCCCAAACGATAAAGTCTCCTGCTGTCCAATGATGTTCGTAGATAAATTGTTTCTTTTCGGCGTGGTCGAAAACCTGTTCTAGGATTACCGAACTTTCGTCCAAAGACATTCCCTCGATCTGGCAGGTCATCAGACGGTTGACGAAGAGCGCTTTGCGACCGGTTGTTGGGTGTGTAATTATTGCTGGCTGCCATGCTTTCTCAAGTTGATCTAGTTTTTGCAGATTTGGTTTTTCGATTGTTGCATAATCATAAACATTGAGTGCTCTCTTTCCTTGAATTTTTTGTCTGAGAGAAGCGGGCATTGAATCCAAGGCATCATACATATTACACCACATGGTGTTCCCGCCGTACCTTGGCACAGTTATGGCACAGAGCATGGTAAATTTATCTGGTTCGTCGGTGTAACAAGTATCATGGTGAAACCACATTTCACCATCGGGGATCACTCCGGTAGGTATACCATTCTCATCACGGATATTGCTAACATATGCTATGCCGGGGGTGTCATATGAACTTGCGGGAATGACATAATTTTCTGGTAATTTGCGTTTTCGTACAGGTCCAAGGGCCTTGGTAAATGATAGTTGTTGATCTGCATTAAAGGCTTGCCTTTTGAATATGACAACCTGGTATCTATGGATACATTGTTTGATCTCCGCGATCAGAGCTTTATTAGGCGTATCCCTAAGATCGACCCCATCAATAATTGCCCCAAGGGGTTCATCTAACGGCATGATTTGCATTTAATTTTCTCCTGCTCAGGAGATAATATAACAAACAATTCAATACTTTTCTCTAGAAGAGTTGAAACACTGAGGAGTAGAGGTCAAACTAATAAAAATTAATTGAAATCACATGGAGACGGAAATGGGAAGAGTGGACGGGCGTGTCGCAATTGTTACGGGTGCGGCACAAGGACTTGGTGCAACCTATGCTCGGGCTCTTGCTGCAGAGGGTGCTAAGGTTGTCATTGCAGATCGAGATAAAGGGGAAGCAGTTGTAAATGAAATTAGGTCCTCGGGTGGAGAAGCAATTGATATTCCTACCGATATTTCACAAGAAGCCGCAACTCTTGAAATGGTATCTAAAACCGTTGAAGCCTTTGGACGGCTGGATATTCTCATTAACAACGCAGCCATCTTCACCGCCGTTGAAAGGAAGGCTTTTGATGAAATTTCGATAGCAGAGTGGGATCTGATGCATTCCGTGAATGTCAAGGGTACATGGTTATGTTGCCGGGCAGCGGTGCCTGAGATGCGAAAACACAAATATGGTAAAATCATAAATATTTCTACAAGTCGAATTTTTCAGGGGGTTCCCTATTTTCTGCATTATGACTCAACTAAAGGAGCAGTTCTAGCCATCACGAGGTCCCTATGTAAAGAATTGGGTGATGACGGTATTAGGGTTAATTGCATTGCACCGGGTTCGACTATGAGTGAAAACGTACTAAAAAGAACAAATTGGAAGGGTAGCGGAGCGGCGGTTCAGCTGCAAAATCGTATGATTAAGAGGGAAGAAATCCCAGACGATTTGGTTGGCGCTGTGATTTTCCTATCTTCCGCAGAAAGTGATTTTGTAACGGGGCAAACTATGCTTATTGACGGAGGCGTAAGCACGCATTAATTGCTTTCGCAAACGGAGTCAAATCTAACTCCAACTCTAACTCTAACAGACTGGGTTGGCCTGCGAGCGGCATTACGTTATAGCTTCGCAGAACAAATTTATGAAGAGGAAAGTAAAAGTGGCGACCAAAAAAAATGTTATTGTTAAACGTTCACCTAAGCGAAGCTATCCAGATTTACACGACCATTTAAAAGCGCTTGATGCCGCGGGTCTCCTCGTGACTATTGACCGCGAAATCAATAAGGATACAGAAATGCATCCGTTGGTTCGCTGGCAGTTTCGGGGCGGGATAGAAGAAAAGGATCGTAAAGCCTTCCTGTTCACTAATGTTGTTGATTCCAAAGGAAATAAATTTGATATGCCTGTTGCAGTCGGAGTTCTGGCGGCTAACCGAGCAATATATGCGATGGGCATGGGCTGTGCAGTAGAAGAGGTTCAGGATCGCTGGGCCCATGCGATAGCCAACCCTATTAGCCCTTTAGAAATTTCGAGCGATGAGGCACCTTGTCATGAAATTATTATCGACGGCACAGAATTAGATAAACCAGGCAACGCTTTGGATGCTATTCCAGTTCCGATTTCAACTCCAGGGTGGGATGTAGGCCCAGTCGCGACCCTGACTCAATATGTTACTAAGGATCCCGACACTGGCCTGACCAACATGGGCAATTATCGAGCACAGATTAAGGCTCCCCGTCGTATGGGGATGAACCCATCTCTGGAACTTCGTCCTGGTATTTATATTCATTGGGAAAAAATGAAAGCCCGTGGAAAGAAATTACCAGCTGCAGTAGTTTTAGGAGCCCCCTCATGTGTTACCTTTACAGCTGCCCAGAAACTCCCTGAAAATATGGAAGAAATTACAGTGGCTGGAGGTCTGGTGGGTTCGCCTATAAACATAGTGAAGGCGCGAACTGTGGATTTAATGGTTCCCGCTGAAGCAGAAATTGTAGTCGAGGGCTATATCGACACCGAAATGTTAGAGCCGGAGGCACCTTTTGGGGAAAGTCATGGTCATGTGAATCTACAGGAGTTTAATGCCTTTATGGATGTCACCTGCATAACCCGCCGATCTGATGCAACTATGACATCTATTATTTCTCAGGTAACACCGTCCGAGAGCTCATGTATTAAGCAAGTGGCGTATGAAACAATTTTTATAAACCACCTCCGCGATGCCCTCGGAGTTAAGGGTGTCAAGCGCGTAGCGTTACATGAGCCCCTGACTAATATTCGAAAGCTTGTAGTTCTTGTATGTGAACGTGAAATGCCGACCACCGAGATTTGGCGTGCATTATACGGTGCCGCTACTTTGTTGCGTGCAGGAGGTAAATTCGTCATTGCTGTCAATGATGATATTGATCCAAGTAATGCAGATGCCCTATTTTGGGCGATGGCTTATCGTTGTAATCCAATTCTAGATATGCAGGTTTTACCCCATCGGGATCAGGGCCATGGACCAAGATCGAAGCGTAACAATGGTGAGGATGGTTCAGTATTATATGATGCCACACTTAAAGAGGATTTCCCCCCAATTTCCTTGCCGAAACGTGAGTTTATGGAAAACGCTGCGAATATTTGGGATGAAATAGGTTTGCCAAAGTTGAAACCTCAAGAGCCTTGGTATGGTTACTCACTCGGTGAGTGGGGTGATGACTTTGATGAGGCCGCAAAAATGGCAACAGAAAGTGATTATTGGGCATACGGAGAACGGATCGCTCAGCGTCGACGCTCGGATGTTGAAATGAATACAGAAGTCCGGGATGTAGATGAAAGTAAATAGGTATAAGAAAGATGGAAGTTAAATTAAGAAATTTTTCATAAATAGAGAAAACTCATTAATTACTTCCTTAGTATTTTTTGTTTTTAAATGCTCACAAAATATCTCTAATTCTATTTTCTGATTGTAATTACCCGTTAAAATTTCGGGTATGAAGTTCTGAAAATCTATAATTCCATCTTTTATTGGCCGTCTCTCTAGGTTTTTATTTTTATCTAGGCCGATATTACAAATTTGTATCAATCCTATGTGTTGCGCGTTGTCATTTATGATGTCTAAAAGTCCTTTTTCCCACCAAGAGTGATAAAAGTCTAATATCAATTTTGCATTTTGATATGGCCTGATAATTTCCAGAGCATGGCTTACCGTATTTATGCAGCCCTTAGTGAATATATCTGTTGGGTTAATTGGTTCCAATCCAACCGTAACGCCATAGCGTTCTGCATTTTCTGCTAGTTCTCCAATTTTTTTTGAAACGCATTCATGTGTCTCTGATAGAGATTGTATTTGTAGATCTAATCCACCAGTTATTATACATAAAATATCAGCGTTTAGCATTGCAGAAAATTCGATAAGCTCCTGATCCGTGTATCGGTTGGGACGTTTAGAGCAATCGGTAAAGTAACCGGCACTATTAAGGGAGGAGACAGAAAGACCATAATCACTGATGCAAGACTTTAGGTTGTCAATACCCATCTCCTCAATCGCTGAACATGTTACACCTATCGCAGGTATGCCTGCGTCAGAAACTGTTTGAATAAAATCTCTGAATGTAACTTCTTCAGAACAGATATAATGGTTTATTGAAAGATTCACTTTTCTGATTTGTCTCCAACAATATTAGATCCAAAGTGGAAAATGATCGAAAAACCAAGCATCGCGGTTAGCAGTCCAAATATACCAATCACTCCAAATTTTTCATTAAATATTAAATAACCCATCAACGCTGTTGCCGGAGGCATCAGGTAAAATAGACTAGTTACTCGAATAGCTTCTCCCTTTCTAAGAAGCCAATAAAAAATAGAATATGCTGCTGCGGAGAGTATTATTACCTGCCAACTCAACGCAAAGATGATGTCAGCATTCCATTCTATCCCATTTTTTTCAAAACTTAATGCAAATAATCCGCAGATGAGCGCAGACGCAAAAAGTTGAATGGAATTCATACTTCTTATGTCGCTAATTGCACAAAACTGTTTCTGATACATTGTTCCGGCTGTAATGGAGATCAAGGAAATAAAAGCGCAGAATAGAGCGATAATGGATGTTCCTTCTAAGGCAGCCTTCTCCCACATTACAAATGTCACGCCCAAAAAACCCAGCCAAAGTCCGGTCCATTGACGTTTAGTTACAGAATCTCCCAGTAACGGGCCTACGCATACCGCCGTCAAGATAGGCTGAATTCCTGTTATTACGGCAAGGGCTCCCGCATTAAGGCCTAACTTGATGGAAAAAAAGACACCACCCAAATATCCTGCATGCATCAATAACCCTGCGACAATTATGTGCAGGATTTGGTCTGGGCTGGAGGGCCAAGTCGCTCGCATTATGAATGCAATGAAAGCGAGTAAGAGGGAGGATAGAAGAAATCGGATCGACAAAAAGGTTAGAGGTTCAATATAAGGTAAACCAAGTTTAGAGGTTATATGCCCCGTACTCCATAAAAAGACAAAAAGTAAAGAAACCAAAATTATTATTAATTTCTTAGGAGTTATGTAATAATTCATCTGAGAAATTATTTAATGATTGCCAGGCTTAGGTCGGGGATAAATGTAATAAGAGCTAGCATCAGAAACGCTAAAATTAGAAATGGTGCGGTACCGCGGAACACCTCGGAAACGGAAACCTTACCAATAGCGCTTAGAGTAAATAAATTTAATCCAATGGGCGGTGTAACCGCTGCGATTTCCATATTAATTATAATAATGATGGCAAAGTGGATTGGGTCTATTCCGAGCATTTTTATAAGTGGTAAAAAAATAGGTAAGGTTATTAATAGTGCGGATATAACTTCCAGAAACATACCCAAAAAAAGTAATAAAATGTTCACGGATATTAAGAAAATAATAACACTGAGTTTGTGTTCGGATAGCCAATTTACCAGTGTTTGCGGAATTCCACTATCTGTCATGGCGTATCCAAATACGGCAGCACCTGCGAGTACAAGTAGAATTGCAGCAGATGTGACACAACCACGCGTTACTACATTAAGAAAATATTTAAAGCCGTGCCGTCTATATTCCGGTGCTGTAATTACGAGTGCATAGACAACTGCTATGGCGCTTGCTTCGGTAGGGGTTAATATGCCGCCGTATATACTTCCTAAAATAATAACCGGCAATAACAGGATATCGACCGCGGAGAAAAGTATCTTGACTTGTTTTACACGGGGGGTTCTTTCCTTGAGTGTTTCAGGCCATTTCCTTGTTCGCCAAATTACATATGCACATAATAAAAGACCAAATAGTAAGCCGGGAATAATACCGGCTTGAAATAGCTTGCCGATTGATTCATTTGAAACAAGGCCATAAATAATTAACGGGATTGAAGGTGGAATGAGGATACCCAAGCCTCCAGACATGGCAATCAAACCAAGGCTAAAACGTCTAGGGTATCCGCGTTCAATCAGTTCGGGGAGAACAACCACCCCTATGGCCGCGGCGGTTGCAATACTTGAACCACACATGGCAGAGAAAATTATCGTTGAAATCACTGCTACGACTGCTAGCCCGCCAGGAAGGTGGCCAATCAAACTGTCAATACTTGCAACTAAACGTTTAATGGCACCGCCATGGCTTAAAATTTCGGCAGCTATAATGAAGAATGGAATTGCTAGTACGGGTGTTTTGTCCAAGGAACTAAACATAATTCCGGCGGCCACGGGGAGAGCGGAAATAGTTAGGTAGATATAGGCTGTACCTGCAGCAGCTAAACTTAATCCGATTGGTACACCTATAATCGATAGTATTGCCAAAACACCCGTTAGCAAAAGAGTGGCAGAACCTACATCCATTAGGGTTTAACCAATATTATTTGGAGCGTTGGCGGCGGGTTTCCATAGACAAATTGTCGTTCTAACAATCTGAATTGAAAGTAATAAACCTCCGAAGAAAATGGCTGCATGAAATGGCCAAACAAACCATCGCAGAGAAGTAGGCATACGCTCATCAAAAAGCAAAGTTTCTTGCGCAAGCGTGAAACCGGACAACGTTAATCCAAGAGCCAAGATTGCCGTAATTAGGTTTGCTGTAGTTTGAATGAATTTTTGTCCCTTTCCATTAAAAAGATTTTCTAGCAGGGTAAAACGAATATTTACCCGGAACCTAACAGCAGCTGCGATGCCTACAAATGTGCCCCATATCATCGAGTATCTAACAAGAATTTCTATGGAGGGGTCCGACCAAGAAAAACCATAACGCGTTATAACCATCACAAACATGGCTACGGCCCCGAGAGTAAAAAGGGTCGCTGTAATTATGTCCGCGAAAGTATCAAACCCGCGCCAGAATTTTTCCAGGTAATGACGCGGGTTTGAATCCAGGTTCATTGCATCAGACACGAATTGTCTAAATAATATGAGGAAAGACCTTAATCAGTTTTTTATTTTTTTAATCATGGCCTTAATTTCTGGATCCAGGCCTGAATAAAGCGGTTTTAAGGTTTTAATCCATCGTGCTCTTTCAGATTTTGAGAACCCGATAACTTTCATGCCATTTGCGGCTACATTTTTATATGCACTCTCAACGGCATTTCTGATTTCTTTTAAGTTATATGCCTTGGCTTTTGCGAGTGCGGTCCGTATAAGCTTCTGTCCGTCTGGACCTTGTTTGTTAAACCAAGCAGGGTTCACAACTACGACGTAACCGAATGGGAACAGATTTACTTTTGTTACTGAGTTGAGCACCTCATATAATTTTATAAGGTTTCCGTATGGAGGAGTGGTCCATGCTCCGTCCGCTACGCCTGTTTTGAGCGCCAAAAATACTTCTGGGCCGGGGATAGCGGTGGGCGAACCGCCAAGGGCTTTTGTTGAATTCGCAAGAACCTCGGAGGGCCAAACTCTAATTTTCAGATTTTTTAGGTCTGCTACGGTTTGAATAGGCTTTTTAGACCAAAGTGCAACAAAACCATCATACCAGAAATGAGTGGCGAGGACCCTTTTCTTGTTTAGTCTTTTAAGAAGATCTTTACCGATAGGTCCATTGAGAACCTTTTCCATTGATCCGTAACTTTCGAATAGCATTGGAACTTCCAATAATTTGAATGCAGGTTCAATATTTGAGACATAACCGATGGTGGGTATTGCCATTTGAACCTGACCACGTGCTACAGCTGGAACCTCATCCTTACCGGTCATTAATTGAGCAGATGGAAAAATTGAAACTTTGTATTTTCCCTTAGAAATGGTCTCCAGTGACTTTTTGAAGGCCTCTGCTGAACGGGTCTTAATATGCCCAGGGGGAGTTTCCATCGGGATCTTAATTTCCGTTTGTGCTTTTGCTTCCTGTTGTGGACTTATGATTGGAAAACTAATCAATAATGCTGCAAAAATCGTTCCAATATATTTCATTTTTTTACCTTTTTAACTTCGGGTTTGTTGTTGATTTAAATTTTCTACCATCAACTGATAAGAGTTTCTGATTTTAGAAAAAAAGTCACGGAATATTTGTACAAAAATTGTTTGAATTTTGTGAATTTTAAACTTTGTTCCAGATATCTTCTATATCTTCCGTCTTAGTAACAATACCAAATCGGTGGCGAATGGTTTCAATTGTCGACTCATGCAGTGCCATATTCCAACTCGCTGTTGCGTCAGAGGGTAAACATACATAGTAACCAGTTTCAAATGCATCTCTTAGGGTACTCTCCACGCACACATTTGTTGAAACGCCTGTTGTAATAACAGTTTTAATTCCTTGTGATCTTAAAACCATATCCAGATCGGTACCTTTGAACGCGCTGTACCTATGTTTTCGAATTATTAATTCATTTTTTAATGGTTTTAATTCATCAATAAATTCGGCTCCTTCAGAGCCGGCCATGCATAATTTATGAGATGAGTAAGTGGACTTTTTTCTTTGAGAGAGCCAAGAACCGGAGTCAGAGAGATTGTTTGGTAATGTCCAAAATCCGACATGACAAATCATAACATTCTTTTTTCGAGCTAAACTAAGCAATTTTCTCAGACTTGGTATGATATTGCGGGTTGCCTGAAGGTCCCGTCCTGCTGCGTCACACAGAAACCCATCATAAACTAGGTCTTTCTGCATATCTATAATTACCAGAGCTGTATGAGGCGGTGAAATATAGTTTTTTAAATCCTCGAAGTATTTCAATGTCATTACTTTAATCCTCTGAGACCGGGGGTGCTTCTTTATACCATCTCCAAATATCTTCTCCTTTAAGAAATAACGTATCAGTCCTCTTTTGTAGGTGATCAATTATTTTGGTTAAATAACAAAAGCGGTGAGGTACGCCCATTAGATGAGGATGGAGAGCTATGGTCAATATTTTGGGGTTTTGGTCTAATTCTTGATCAAAAATTAAAAGGGTGTCTAAAACACGCCGGAAAAATTCTTTGGATGTGTGTTTTTCGACGGCGTAGATGACGCTGTCGTTTAGTTCAAGAGAGTAGGGCAACGCCATTAATGGTCCAGACTTGGTTTGCATCCAACATGGAAGGTCATCCAGTACCCAATCAAATAAATATTCTATTCCCATGGTCTTTAAAATATCGGGTGTTTGGGTAGTCTCCCTTAGGCCGGGGCTGAGCCATCCCAGAGGCTTTTTCCCGGTAAATTCTTGTATTTTAGTTATAGCGTTTTTTACAAATTCAGCTTCATTGTCGTGGTTTTGCATTGTGGTCTGGTGGACACCATGACCGATAAATTCCCAACCGGATTTTAACATTTCTTCTGCTAAGCTCGGGTAGGCGTTAATCACACTTGCGTTGATGCTCACCGCTGCAGGAATTTTCCTCTCCTGAAAGAACTGCATAATTCTGGGCATGCCACAACGCATACCATATTCAGCCCAGCAGTAGTTTGGTATGTCGGGGATTACTTCCAGACCTTGGGGAGCAGTAAGTATTTTTCTCGGCATTTCTTGATCAAACTGCCAATGCTCCACATTGATTATTACCTGAATTATAAGTTTTTTACCGCGTATAGATTTAATGCGGGGCCGTTCATGGGACATTTGAAATGGAATTCTTGGATTACTCATAATGCAGTTCCTCCTAATAACGTTGATTAAGAGTTAAGTTATCATTAGCTGACAAAAGGTTTATTTGAGTACGAACTATTTTTCGCAGCTTAACAATAAATATATAATTAATAGAAATGCAAACCCGCTTACAGCTGAAACGATTGTAAAACGCCATGCAAGGCGACATCCCATCTTATCGAAATAGAGATCTGGTTTCATCAGGTATGATGGTTTTATAAAATTTCTTTTACGAAACCATAAATTTTTGGGGGGGGCGGGGGGAACTAGGAGGTGGTCATTGAGCATTCGTGAAATTATTGCCATTGCTGCTGTGCCGGCTAGAAAAATCCAAACCAATGTTGTTGAGTATTCCCAGAGACTACACATAGCTAGTCACGAATATCTTGGAGTAACCATTCTGTTGGTATCTCATACCCAAGACCTTCCGCCTTCGCTAGCTCATAAGTTTTCCCTGCAACAGCATGAAACTGATTGCCTTGAAGATTGCCGCGCTCAGAATACGTAATTTGTTTTTCTGAAGTTCTTGATTCTTTGGTTTTATGGAGAAGGTCAGAATAGTAAATAACTTTATCTGGCATGGCCACACCGTGGGCCCGTTTTCCCAGGGGCTTTTGTCTCAGGCCGTTATCAATATCGGATCTTGCCGCGTAGGTTATCCACTCATCGGCTAGAGCCATTTCTGGCAGGCCGGCGGGAGATGGGGCATTGCCGAAACGGAAATAAATATCAACCCTATCCTGTGCTTCTGGCGAAATCATACCGGTTCCTCCACCAACGTTTACGATGTGCATTCCAGGCTCAAGAAGGTCAGCACGGACAATCGGCACGGAGGCATTAGTGCAACCAGCGACAATATCGGCGCCCTTGTATGCGCTTTCTTCATCTTTGCAAGCGATGACTTCGACATTCCATTTGGTTTGCATTTCGTGGGCATATTTTTCGCGGTTCTCTTTAGTCGGGCTGTAGACTTGTATCTTCTTTATATTACGAACACACATAAAAGCATCGATATGACTTCGTGCCATCCCACCAGAACCAAGCATACAAACAACTTCTGAATCTGGTCTGCTCATATATTTGACTCCAATACCGCCGTCAGCACCTACGCGCATGTGCTGAAGTACGCCATCATTGATAAAAGCCAGTGGTTCTCCTGTCTCAGTGTTGGTCAAAAAAATCAGCCCGCAAAAAAGCCCTGGTTTGCTGCAATATTTTTGATGAGTACGATTGCCGTCTACAACGGTTTCATAAGTGACGTCGGACTTCATCCTAACAGCAAAATAACCCCTAGTTGATCCACCTTCCATGGTACCCCATTGGTAGACTTTTCCGTCGGAGGTTGGAATTTGGATATCAATCCTGGGCCTACAAGTCGCCTCTTGTGCTACTAAGTCAGCGTAGGCTTGCTCTAGAATGCTTATGGTGTCTTCCATGGTAAGAACCCGGGAAACCATTTCATTATTAATTAGAAGCGTCACAATGAGTTCCCCTTTCTTCAGTTTCTAATATCCTGCAAAAACCACTCCGTTGGCACTTCATTTCCTAGATTGGCTTCCCGAGCTTTTTCATAGGCACGTCCGGCGACGGCATGAAACTGATTGCCTTGAAGATTGCCACGTTCAGAATAAGTAATTTCTTTGCTTGATGTTCTCCCTCTATTGGTGCCCTTCATTAGGTCAACAAAATATAAAACCTTTTCGGGCATAGCGACACCGTGGCCGCGTTTACCCCGCTTTTTTTGCGTAAATCCATAATCGTGATCTGGTCTAGCTGAATAGGTTAAGTACTCGTCCGCCAAATTTAATTGGGGTAGGCCCTCGGGTGCCGGAGCATTACCAAAACGAAAATAGACATCGATCAAGTCTTGAGCATCTGCGCCGACCATTCCACCGCCGCCGCCAACGTTAATGACGTGTTGTCCGGGTTCAAGACATTCTGAGCGGATAACAGGTACTGCCGAGTCCGTGCAGCCAGCAATAATGTCTGCACCTTTGTAAATATCTTCCGGGTTATTACACACGATAACCTCAATGTTGTATTTTTCTCTCATTTCAGATGCATAAGCCTCACGATTAGCCTTTGTAGGGCTAAATACCTGTACCTTTTTGATTTTTCTTACACACATAAAAGCATCAAGGTGGGTACGGGCCATTCCCCCAGAACCAATCATGCCTACTACTTCTGAGTCTTCGCGACTCATATACTTGACACCTATACCTCCATCAGCGCCGACCCGCATATGTTGCAAAATTCCATCATTAATAAAAGCGAGCGGCGTACCGGTTTCGACATCTGTAACAAAAATTAATCCACAAAATGTTCCTGGCTCCACACAATATTTTTCCTGACTGCGGACACCTTCATACTCTGTCTCATAAATGATGTCTGACTTCATGCGGATTGCAAAATATCCTCCGACCGAGCCGCCCTCCATTGAACCCCATTGGTAGGCTTTATTTGGATCCTTTGTAGGAATTTGAATATCGACCCTAGGGCGGCAGACTGCTTCACCATCTGCAAGGTCACGATAGGCCTTTTCAAGGACATCAATTGTATCCTGCATGGTAAGGACTTTTGATACGACTTCGTTATTGATAAATAATGTCATTAAATTTCCTAGTTTAGAGAAGTGTGCACATCCACTAAAGCTACGCCGCCTTTTTCCACAACATCCGCAGCCTTTTTGAAAGCGTTAGCGAGTTCTTCAGGGTCTCGGATTGGCTCCTCTGCCCATGCACCATAACCCCGAGCTATTGTGCAGTAATCTGGCTCCGGGCCGACCATGCGCTGTCCTATCCAGGCATTTTCTGCTGGGCGGCCCCGTCGATAGGCCAGAGTGATTTGATGTTCTTCATCGTTTCCGAAAGAGGTATTATTATGGAGAACAATCATGATTGGAATTTTGTAGTGAACTGCTGTCCAGATTGCAGCGGGGCCCATGGTGAAGTCGCCGTCACCGATTATTGCGACTGTGAATTTACCCTGATCACGCCCGGCAAGCGCCGACCCAATAATACCGCCGGGTCCATAGCCAATACCGCCACCGATGGAGTTGGACATAAATTGACCGGC
>DEBE01000125.1:0-5594 GCA_002348425.1 Alphaproteobacteria bacterium UBA2964
TTCGTTCATTTGAAGGCGTTTGGCTGCAGCTTGGGCCGCGGCTTCAAGGGCGTGATCCGCGGCGTAATGCAGTGGATACTCTGCCTTGAATTGTGGTTGTCCGATTGTCTTTTTCCAATCCTCCATTATATCTTCAATAATCCATGGTAAGCGCATGAGGCCCTTTTCACCTTCTTCACTCCGTATTTCCGCGCCGCGATAACGGGCAATATCTCGCCAGGTTCGAATTAATAAGTCATTAAAGGGACCCTGCCATTCATACCCTACCATCCTTTGAAACATATAGCCGAAGGGCGAGTTTTCTATACCCACTACTCCCTGAATATTCTCTACTCTTTGGGTTAAGAGATGGACAAAGGGCCCCCCCGTCGAATGGCCGTGAACATATATGGAATACTCGTTTTCAGGAAGGTGAATCCTGCAAACAGTTTTCATCGCTTCTTCAAAAGCCAACGGCCAGGCTGCCATGCGATCATAAAAGCGTGTGCCCGGCTTGGCCCGTGCTACTATCCTGCGCCCATATCGGCTCCTGAGACTTTCATCTATTATTACTTCATATTCATCTGGTTGAACGAATTCTTCATTCAGCCATATTGGCGTTCGTACACTTCCATCTTGTTTTATGGTATCTCCAGGCCAGTTTCGTGAGGGGTCTGATAAATATAGACGACCAGGGTAGGTCATAGTAGCGATCCGGTAGCCAAACTTGCGTGTGATTAACCTAGTTAATTGCTCCATGGCCCGATAGTCGCCAGAACCACCAGCGAGAACAAACATACCAATTTTTTTGCCGTCAGCCCCCCTAGGTATGGAATTTGGATCCTCCGGTTCATAAATCATAACACCGACATCCCAGTCCATCTCCAAAGCGCTAATGCGGAATATATGTTCGGTTTCGTTAAACGGGATATCCGCTCGTCCTAAGACTTCGTCGGAAATCTCAATTAGAGCCTTTTTATCCAGTGCTTTGGGCGGCACCCATTTTGTATTGTTACTCATCTTTCACTCCGCGAATAAAATTAAACTTTACCTCTGGTTAACTTGTGGTCTGGCTTCATGTGGCATAAGTTGAATTCGCTATTGGTAAAATAGCTTGGTTTAAGTTTACTAATTATAGCATTTTTAAATGTTTTCATCTGATTTACCCATAATACCAAGTGTTTATGAGCCTTCCTCCGTCAAACTTAATACATTTCATGACAAGTTGCCTGATTTTATTGAGGGAACCGATACACCCCGTGATTATTTAGAGCGCTGTATTGAAACCATTAAAGTACGTGAACCGCACATAAAGGCCTTTGTGGTAAAAGATCTAACCGCAGCTCGAAATGCCGCTGATGCCTCGACCCTACGTTATAAAACGGGGTGCCAACTATCCGCAGTTGATGGTATGCCGTTCGCGGTAAAAGACATCCTTATGACTGCTGAATTTCCTACAGAATTAAACAGCCCCCTCTTTGTTGGAGAACGTCATCGTTTCGATGCCGCGAATGTTTACGCATTAAAAAAAGGTGGCGCAGTTTTGATTGGTAAAACGACCCTTCCCGAACTTGGTTCCGGCCAACCGCCGGCAACCCGAAATCCTTTTAATCTGGATAGAAGCCCTGGGGGATCTTCAAGTGGTTCAGCCGCTGCGGTGGGGGCGGGGATGCTACCGATAGCCATCGGGAGCCAGGGGCGTGGTTCAGTACTTCGGCCAGCAAGCTTTTGTGGTAATTTTGCTCTAAAACCGACGTTTGGTGCGATCCATTCTGGCGGAATGCTATGGCGGTCGCCGGGTTACAGCACTCTTGGAATTCATGGAAATAGTATAAACGATTGCTGGTACACATCTTGGCAAATTGCACAAACTGTGGGTGGCGACCCTGGTCACCCGGGCTTGTTTGGAAAATCTGACATAAAGTCAAGGAAACCGAAGAGGCTCATTCGACTTGATACACTCGGTTGGTCAATAACTGAAAATGTAATCAAAGAGTCATTTGAAAAGTTTGTTCAAATACTTCAAGAGCAAAACGTTGAAATAATATCGCGCGAGCAATATCCGGATATTGAAGTTTTTGAACAAGAACTCTTAACGATACCGCAATTTCAACCACAACTTGCCGCTTGGGAAATTCAGTGGCCGGCACTGCAACTCCGGGATATCGGGGGTAATCAGATTACTAAAAGACTGGTTGAAAGGTTTGAGTTTGGTGAGTCCATGACCTTGGATGCTTATAGGGATACCCTTAAATCTTTAGAAAATCTCAGACAGTCTTTTGCGTTATTAAGTGGTAAGGCAGATGCTTTTATTACCTTATCAGCACCGACTTTACCGCCACTCGGCGATAATACTGGCGACTCTGTCTATGGGGATCCTTCATCTTGCCTTGAAGCACCGGCATGGAATATCCCGTTGCTTATGCAAGATAATTTACCCGTCGGAATTCAATTGTTGGGTCAAAAATATGATGATTACAGGCTGGGCCAATTTGGGAAGTGGATGACAGATTATTTTTTAAGCGCTAACCCCCTCGATAAAAGCATGTAGGCATGCGTTAAATTGGATTGGGTGCTCACGGTAGGTAAAGTGACCGGCCTCATTAAAAACATTAAAGTGCGCTCGGCGTTCCCGTTCAGCAATCAGGTCATATAATGCTCGCCCCATCGATAATGGAGCAGTTGGATCATTGTAGCCCCAAATTAGTTGGGTTGGGCGGTCCATGCCATGGTCACGTATCCAAGCAAACATATTTATCTTGTCTTTTGCAAGCGCTGGAAGGAACTGCGTGTGGCGCAGGCCATCCCCAGATGACGCCATTTTATGACAGGCTTCCCGGTAACTGTTTTGTTTTCCAACTTCCACCAGTCCATTGATCCATTCGTCGGTCACATGTGCTGTGCTGAAGGAATAATTTTCCATAATCCATCGTTGGCTTTCAGCAGTTAGCCGAGGTTCTGGAGGGTTGGCCAAGACAATTTCATTTAACCCAATTCCTGGGGCACAACTATTACTATCAATAATTGTGCAGGTTTTCACTAGATCTGGACGATCCATAGTAATACGACAAGTGACATAACCACCGCGAGAATGACCTACTAAGTGGGCTCCTTTAATTTCCAGTGCATCAAGCGTGGCACAGATATGGTGAACAACTTTTGCCATTGTATAATCTTCGTCTTTTAGGGGGTTTGCGGTATAGCCTTGACCGATTTTATCAATGGCGAATACGCGGTATTTTTCTGCCAAACCGTCGAAATTTAAGCTCCAGTCAAGGGAGCAATCAGCGGCATCATTAGAACCAAAATTACCTCCATGTATTAGAATCATAATGGGCCCGGCTCCCTTTTCGTAGTAACAGGTTCGGATACCCTCTACCTCTATAAATTTACGCTGAGTTATTTGCATACCCTCACTCCTCGCCGGATTGGACTACTTATATATTTTATTATTAAAGTTATACACAAGAAACTGTATTTGCCATATAGCGAGGTCTAGCCGATTCGGACCTATATTTGGATATTTATAAAATATTTTTTTAACCTAAAGTTGGTAATTACAATGAGCATAGAAAGTCATTGCCTAGGTGAGGCACAATTCCCGGAGCTACCAAATTTTGAGCAGGGCAAAGTTCGTGAGTCATATGCTTTGCCCGACGGGCGACGTGTGATGATTGCTACAGATAGGCAGTCTGCCTTTGATCAGGTGCTAGCGTCAGTGCCCTATAAGGGACAAGTGCTCAATCAGACTGCAAGGTTCTGGTTTGATAACACATTAGATATATGTCCTAACCATGTTATCGATTATCCGGACCCCAATGTCATTATTGCCAAGGGGTTATCAATGTTACCGGTTGAAATGGTAGTTAGGGACTATATAACGGGGTCCACGGAGACTAGTATTTGGCCCATGTATGACAGGGGCGAACGTACCATGTACGGCATACCGTTTCCAGAAGGTCTTAATAAAAATCAAAAACTTCCCGATACAATTTTGACACCTACGACTAAAGCGGCGCAGGGTGATCATGATGCACCAATTACGCCAGAGGAGATTGTCTCACAGGGATTGTT
Organism: Alphaproteobacteria bacterium UBA2964; assembly: GCA_002348425.1. Next base: position 4,054 of record DEBE01000125.1, read on the forward strand.
AAGTCAAAAACACTGGGATGAGTTAGCAGAAATAAGCCTAGAGATTTTTGCCAGAGGCCGTGAAATATCTGCTAAGAATGGTTTAATTTTGGTGGACACGAAATACGAATTTGGTCTCGATAACGACGGGAATATAACACTAGCTGATGAGGTGCATACTCCGGACTCAAGTCGTTATTGGCTGGCTTCAAGTTATGAAGACCGCCTTGCAAGTGGCAAAGAACCGGAAAGCTTGGATAAGGAATTCTTGAGATTATGGATTGCTGGGCAATGTGACCCCTACAAGGATCCCATTCCGGAGATACCCGAAAATACAATCTTGGAATTTAGTAAAAAATATATTGCACTATATGAGCAGGTAACGGGGCTAGAATTTGAACACCCAGAAAATGACAAGCCTGTGGCGGAAAGAGTGCGTGAAAATCTAGCAGTCGCGTTGCCCGACTATTTCGCATAAAAGATTAATAGGATCGGCGTGCTACGATGTGGTATATGTGCCAGTGTTTCTGAATACCACGAGGCGTTGTACTGTCCTCTTCTTCCTCTCGAAAATATTCGAGTTGTAGCGGAGATAGTAAGGCGTCAATGTCGCTTTTTGAAAGAAAAGTGATCGTTGGATCCCCGAACCAACTATCCCGTTCACCGTAAAGCTGGCAGCTGATTAATCCTTCCGGTAGGAGGGCATCCAATATCTTTTTCCACAAATTCGGAAAATCAATTGGAGAAACCAGAGGCAGAGCAAAACTAGAGTTAATTAATTGAGATTTAGGCAGCAAGACACTTTCAAAACGGCATATTTTAGTTTCAAGAAAATTTTTTTTCTCTTCCTTAATACGAGCGCTAATGCCCTCTATTGCAGAAGACTCGGCGTCAATTGCAAGAACTCTCCAGCCGCGCTTTAACATTTCAACGGTATCACGCCCATTACCACAGCCGAGATCTATTGCTAGGGGAGTGTCATCACCTTTTAAACTGTGTTTTTCAAATTCATTTAGTGCAAATAATAAGGTCTCGCGTGGTGGACGTTTTCCAGTTTTTTCATAATATCTTGGCCATGATCCAGTTCCATTTTTAGAATACATTTATTTTCCTTTTAGCGAGCTAAATGAAACCATTTAATACTTAAGATTCTATTTTATGTTAACATTTACATTGTCTAAATTAAAATGTCTGTTCAAGGATCGAAACAAGTGTCATTTCGGTTGATCCATGCCAAAATAAAATATTGGGAGTACGTTGGATCAGGAAAATTTATCTAATGGTATTTTTTAATAATGTTTAGAATGATTTATGTTGGAAGTTAGTTACGCAGAATTTTTAGCAATTAGTCAGGTCATTTTGATTGACCTTGTACTCGCTGGTGATAATGCAATAGTGGTTGGAATGGCGGCAGCCGGCGTGGCACCGGAATACAGAAGAAAAGTAATTGCTTATGGTATCGCATTGGCGGTGGTTATGAGGATTATCTTTGCCGCCGTGACAATGCAATTGCTTAACGTCGTAGGTCTAATGCTAGTGGGAGGTTTGCTCCTTCTTTGGGT
>DEBE01000125.1:6025-6313 GCA_002348425.1 Alphaproteobacteria bacterium UBA2964
GCACATAAAACTGTTGGTGCAGCAGTTTTTCAAGTCGCTGTCGCGGATATTTCTATGTCTCTAGATAACGTGCTCGCCGTTGCTGGTGCCGCTAATAACCACATGTCTGCTTTAGTGATAGGTCTCTCCTTGTCAGTAGTTTTGATGGGAGTGGGAGCAACTTTAATAGCGAAGCTTCTGCAAAAACATCGTTGGATAGGTTATCTGGGTTTGGTCCTTATACTTTACGTCGCTTTTGCAATGATGTGGCGAGGCGGTGTTGAACTAACTCACTACTTCTTGTTAGCG
>DEBE01000091.1 GCA_002348425.1 Alphaproteobacteria bacterium UBA2964
AGTCGGTTTCAGTGCCGGTAGATTGCGCGGCTGAAATGGTTCCATATGATGCATTCACTGGAGAGTTTCGTGCTCACTATGCTGGTTTCTTTGACCCTGGATTTGGGCATGCTGTTGCTGATGCAGCTGGTACGCGGGCAGTGCTAGAGGTAAGGTCTTACGGGGTGCCGTTCACAATGGAGGATGCGCAACTTGTTGGGCGGTTAAAGTATGAACATTTAACTGATACACCAGATAAACTCTACGGAGCTGAGTCGGGTTCATCTTATCAACGTCAGGGTTTAACTTTGAGCAAACATTTTCGTCCTTGGGTAACATAATTAAATATAATAGAAACTGTTTGCGTTTTCTGTTACCCATTCGATAAGAAATATTAAATTTCATGGATTGTCCCTTATGACTTTGAAGTCTTTCTTTGATAAGGAAATTACTGAACATGAAGCGGTAATGCGAATTACGCGTGAAACCTTAGCCGAACAATTTGAGGCTTTGTGTGTTGTCGCTGAAAATACTTTAAAAAACGGTAAAAAAATTATTTTCGTTGGTAACGGTGGTAGTGCGGCGGATGCTCAACATTTAGCAGCCGAGTTGGTCGTGCGGTATAAAAGGGATAGGGAACCATTCTCTGCTATCGCTTTAACAACTGATACTTCTGCTCTTACCGCTGGCAGCAATGATTTTGGATTTGAACGAGTTTTTGAGATTCAGCTCAGAGCCTTGGGCAATAAGGGGGACCTGCTAATAGCAATAACCACATCAGGCAGAAGCCCCAACGTTTTGAACGCGCTCAAAGCTGCAAAAGAAATGGGTATTACGGCTGCCGCACTGTCCGGGCAAAATGGGGGCGAATTAGTTGGTCTCTCAAAACCATTAATTTTAGTTCCTTCGGATAATACAGCTAGAATTCAGGAGGCACATATAGTTTTGGGTCACATGATGTGTGATGTGTTAGAACAGCGATGCGCAAAATGAATGATAGCACAAAACTTCTTCAATTGATTGATCAGCTCGATAAAGTAAAAATTCTGTGTTTGGGTGACGTCATGCTTGATAAGTTTGTTTACGGGGATGTATCGCGTATATCTCCAGAGGCACCAGTACCAGTTTGCCGTGTAATTGATGAAGTGTCCATGTTGGGCGGGGCTGGCAATGTAGCCCGAAACTTGGCTGAGGTGGGGGTTTCGGTTGATTTTGTTAGTGTTGTCGGTAATGACGAGGCAGCAGATCAAGTGCAATCGTTAGTCCAAGGTATAAATCAAATTAGGATGAAACTAATAAGAGAGCCTGGGCGCCAAACTACAATCAAAGAAAGATATTTCGGTGGTTCTCAACAATTAATGAGATTAGATAGAGAGGACTGCAAAGAAATCTCTAATGATACAAAGGAAAATATCTTTGATTATGTAAGGACAACTATTGCTACTGCGGATGCTCTTATACTTTCTGATTATGGTAAAGGTGTTTTAACACCAGATAGTCTACAAGAGTTAATTTCGATAGCAAAAACTTATAATTGTCCAGTAATTGTTGATCCAAAGGGAGACGACTACCGGCGGTATAGAGGTGCTACTGTTATTACACCAAACCTGCGAGAGCTTTCTGAGTCCAGCCAAAGAGGAGTTATAGATAATAATAACCTTGTTGAAGCAGCGCGATTTATTGCAATGGAATATGGAATAGAAAACATTCTGGTGACCAGAAGCGCTGAAGGCATGACACTTATTTCCGATAAAAGCATAGATCATTTACCTGCAGAAGCACGTGAAATTTTTGATGTTTCAGGAGCAGGCGACACAGTGGTTGCAATATTAGCCGCTGTCTTAGCCGCTGGTGGAAGTTTGTTAATGGCATCGCGTCTTTCTAATATTGCGGCAGGGATAGCAGTCGGTAAGACTGGGACTGCCGTTGTCTCGGCTACTGAGCTTGTTGAATCACTTCAAAGTCAGGATACACTGAATTTAAGCAAATTAAAGATTTTGTCTTTAGAGGATGCGAAGAAAAAAGTCGAGGTCTGGCGAAGCCAGAGCGATAAAATAGGGTTTACGAATGGCTGTTTTGATCTGATACATCCAGGTCACTTAGCTTTGTTAGCGGAATCTCGCCTTGTCTGTGACCGATTAATTGTGGGTCTTAATTCTGATGCTTCTGTGAAGCAAATAAAAGGGGAAAGCCGTCCAATCCAAAATGAAGAATCTCGCGCGTCTGTACTAGCTTCCTTAGCAAGTGTGGATTTGGTTGTTGTATTTTCTGAAGAGACCCCAATTGAATTAATAAAAGCTCTTAGGCCAGATTTTTTGTCTAAGGGTGCCGATTATTTATTAGAAAATGTAATAGGCGCTGACTTGGTACAGTCATATGGCGGTCAGGTTTTGCTAGTTGATATAGAAGAGGGACATAGTACAACTAGAACTATCGAGCGCTTAGAACGCTAATTAAAAAATTTTAATCAGGGGCGCGGGTCAGTAATATTTTGTAGCCGCTCGCTGGCAATCAATGCAAACCTTTTAAGTTGTTGACGTCTGCGGGTCCCTTGTATCGATCTTTCTGATGTTTCTTTTTCAATGCTGGCAGAAAATTTATCGGCGATTATAATTCCGTGGTTTCCAGGAAGAACTTCCAATGGAAAATCCTCCGAGACAGCGAAGTAAAAGCGATCACAATAAGGTAGATAAAACTGCCACTTAGAGTCAGCTTTAAAGTCTTGAACGGAACTTTTTACCTCAATAATCGAGAATATTCCCTCAGTACTAAGAGTAATAATATCTACTCTTCGACTGTTAGGGAGCGGAAATTCTGTCAAACATCCGCAGCCGAGATCTTTGAAAAGCCTTACGACACCGCGGGTAAGTATTGCGGCTTTGTGTGATTGCCTGTGAGGCTTTTTTGAAAGGTTGTCACGCATAGGAGAAAATGGAAGTTCTAGTGGCAGCATCTAAAATCGAGCAAAGCGTTTCAAAATAAAATTTATAAAAATTTAAACTAATTTAACGGTTAAGAGTATAAAGAATCTATTATAGTGTGTTGTCCTATGGATTTATATAAGTTTTGTAAAATTCGATGAAATCTCATATGCCAATTCTCGCGGTGATTAAGAGGTTATAATTAGAATGCCGACAGATTCTTTTGTTTTTAACTGGATTTCCCAGGCTGAAGAATTATTCAACAAGGGTTTGCTTGAAGAAGCTGATAAAATTTTTGCAAAAGTTCTAAAGCGAGATGAAAAATGTGTGGTCGCGTTAAATGGGAGAGGGAGAATTTCTGAAGCATTAGGTTTCAACGATCGTGCTATAGAGTTTTTTCAAAAAGCAAATGAACAAGAGGTTTCAAATTATTGTTTTAAAGCTGAAAAGGCATCTGATGAAGCCTCTTATCAAGATGCCATTGAGTGTTATAAAAATGCTCTTAATATAATTGATGATAATTTAGATGCTATATGGGGTTTGGCTGAATGCTACGCATCCATTGAAGAAACAAAGACGGCGGCCAGGTGGTATCAGAAATACCTCGACTTAGAACCCGAAGAACCAGAAGCTATGCATATGTTGTCTGCAATGGGGGCGCTTCAGACTCCAGATCGTGCTAGTGAAGACTATATTAAAATCTTATTTGATCGTTTTGCCCCAGACTTTGACCAATTATTGAAAAATGATTTAGATTACAGAGTACCCATTCTAATATCTAATACAATCGAACACTATTTGAATTCGCAAAAAGCTAATCTGGAGATTCTTGACCTAGGTTGTGGAACTGGGCTCTGTGGTGAAGCTGTGAAACAATTTTCTAGTAGGATAGATGGTGTGGACTTATCCGTGCAGATGCTAAAAAAAGCCAAAAAGAAATTAGTGTATAATAATTTAATAAATTCTGATGTTTTATCCTATTTGAAATCAGCCAACCGCACTTACGATATCGTTTTAGCGGCGGATGTATTTGTTTATTTTGGTGCTTTCGAAGCCTTATTCTCTAGTTTAAAAAAAGTTGTTAAACCACGCGGTTTAATTCTCTTCTCTCTAGAGATGCAAAGGAGTTCGGGTTTTAGTTTGACGTCCTCCGGGCGCTATTCGCATAGTCGACCTTATGTCAGAAAAGTTGCTGACCAAGTTGGTTTTACAGAAATTCTGGTAAAAAGTGAAACACTCCGGTTAGAATATGGTGAACCTGTGTGGGGTGATATTTGGCTTTATCAAAAGTAACTTAAATCTATATTATTTTCTTGGTTCCGGAGGCAGGCTAAAATTGAAGTGGCGTTGTAAAACATCATTGATCAAGTCTAGACAACTACCGTAGCGAACGACACTGAAGTCATGGACATTTATCATAGTGGACGATTTTTTGTAATTAGCCCAACGCATCAGCCCATAATCAATAACTATATCGGCAGCATCTAAGACCTCTGCTTCTATATCTGTGGCTCGAAATTTGGTTCCCTTTAGAGTTAAGTTAGCAGATGAGCCAACAACCAATTGGCCGGCTTCAAAACTCAACTGTGCCATAGTATCCATTAGCGGGCCGGCATTTAGAAGCATTGCTAAAGTACCCCCTAAGGTTGTTCGGCTCAAAACACCCGGGTCTAAAGTTTTAAGCATTGGATGATGAAGACATGCAGGAGCAACGGTCCCCAGTGGTAAATCGTAGTCTTTGGTTATTACTCTAACAATTTCGCGGTTTCGACCCTCTAATTCATGCAATGCGGCGTGCATTGAGGGGCAGCCTATAACAGCATTTAATTTTGATGGCCCACGTTTTTTTATTTCAATTGTTCGATTAATTGCTTCCGTTGTTGCACCTAAAATTACATAACCAACAAAAGTGGGAATAATTGCAATGCCGCCATTTAAAACGACATCCATTGCACGATCAGCATCTTTTTTGACGTTAAAAGAAGACATTTCTTTTTCTCTTACTTTTTATTTTTTGTTTTTTCCCAGTGTGATAATAGAGCATCTAAACCGGCTTGTGACACCTCAATATCTTGTGCGGGAGTGCCGGAGCTAGACCCAATGCCACCTACGATTTCTGCTCCTGAAATAATTGGTAGCCCTCCCCCAATAATGCTAAAATGCCCTTGGTTGGAGGTGTGAATACCAAAAGTTGGACTGCCTGGTCGACACATCTCATTATAAAATTCTGTAGGGTTTTTGGCGGCTGAAGCCGTAAACGCTTTATCAATAGCAATTGATATGCTGGATACCTTGCCTCCGTCCATCCTAGAAAAGGCTATTAAGTTTCCTGATTCATCAGTAACCGCAATACACATTGGGATACCTAATTGGGATGATTTATTTTCCGCAGCGCCGATCATTAAATCGGCCTCGGCTTTTGATATTCGTTTGACAGTTAGCATTTAATTACCCCTCATCTTCTGCGCGACTTTGACAAAATGGCGCTTTTAGCACAAGACCCTCTTTGGTGTGCTGTAAAATAGTTTGAAAGGTTGCGCAAAAAGATTTTTTGATGTGAAGTCTCTATATGTTGAATGAATTATCATTATTTGAGGCTGCTCAGTCCATTAAGAGTGGAGAAATAACATCACAGCGTCTGATTCGTGATTGTCTTGATCGCATTGAAGCTCGTGAAAAGAAAGTAAAAGCGTGGTCATTTATTGATCCCGAACTCGCTCTGAGGCAGGCGCAAGCTTGTGATGAAGCGGATAGCAAAAAGGGCAACTTGCATGGGGTCCCGTTTGGGGTGAAGGACATTATCGCAACTTTTGATATGCCTACCGGAATGGGGTCACCAATTTATGAAGGAAAGTATTTTGGATATGATGCTGCGTGTGTAGCGCTATTGCGTGCGTCTGGTGCTGTTATTCTCGGGAAGACAGTTACCGTAGAATTTGCTGGCATGGCACCTCCACCAACTGCAAACCCGCATAACTTAGAGTGTACACCGGGCGGTTCTAGCAGCGGTTCTGGAGCCGCCGTTGCTGATTTGATGGTACCCGCAGCATTTGGCACCCAAACAGCTGGTTCAATACATCGTCCGGCTGCTTATTGTGGTGTCATTGGATATAAACCAACCTTTAATACTTTTAACCTTCACGGTGTTTGGCCTGCAGCGCAGTCACTTGACACCTTAGGTCTAATCGTACGCTCAATAGATGATATTGAGCTTATAAGTGCAGCGCTACTGGGCCGTCCTGTTAATTTTGACCGGCCACAAATTTCGACACCTCGAATCGCAATATGTAAAACCCCTCTTTGGAGTATTGTTAAGCCTGAAACCGAAGAAGCTATAAATATTGCTAAGGATACCCTCAAAGACAAAGGAGCTGAAATAACTGAGCTTTCCTTACCGGGTAAGTTTGAAAAATTGGTGGCTGCAAGAGATATAATTTCGAGTTATGAGCGCGCACGCGCAACCTCTTATGAATGGTTTAATCACCGTGAACTTTTAAGTCCCCAGCTTCATAAAGGTATCGCTAAGGGTTTCGGCTGGGATTATGAGGAATATTCCAGTGCCCTAAAGGTAGGGGAAGATTGCCGTAAAACTCTATCCAATTTATTCAAAGATTTTGACGCAATTATTACTCCGTGTACTGCGGGTGAAGCTCCGCCTGATAGAAATAGTACGGGTGATCATTCTCATATTGGTATGTGGAATTTGCTGCACGTTCCGAGTTATGCTTTACCAACATACAAAGGTCCTAATAATATGCCGGTTTCAATCCAAATTATTGGGCGCCATGGAGAAGACAGTCAACTTTTTGATGTTGCTAAATGGGTTCTAAAACAGCTTGTATCCACTTAGATCAGTTGAGATGGTCTCTTTATGCTGAGAAAAGTTTTTCAGGAGGTTTTTTATGGCTAAAATCAAACATATAGCGATTGTAACGATGGATCCCCCGAAGTTAGCAGAGTTTTATACCAAAGTTTTTGATATGAAAATTCTGCACCAATCAAAGGGTGGGGCAACTTATCTTACCGATGGCTACCTTAATGTTGCTCTGTTGCCTAACAAGGCAGAAGGAAAACCTAATGGTTTAAACCATTTTGGCTTTGAAATAGAAGATCAGGAAGAAATAGCTAAACGTATAGTTAAGTTCGGAATTAATCCACCTGCTCCAAGACCTAGAAATCGGCCTTATGCGGAAAAGAGAGGCTGTGATCCGGAGGGAAATAATTTTGACCTCTCTGTCCACGGTTTCCAGCAAGTCGAGTATGAAGCCGATAGGGAGAGGGGCGTCAAGCGAGTTTAAATAATACTGGATAAAAATTAGTTGGAGTTATTTTTTGCGCAGGGAAAGCTGTGATATAGCCGTGGTAGGTGGGGGTAGTGCCGCCTTTGAAGCCGCAGTATCTGCTGTGCAGAATGGGGCTGAAAAAGTGATAATGCTTGAAAAAGCCCCTGAAGAAGATTTCGGCGGCAATGCGCGATATTCTCATACCGGGTTCCGTTTTGTCTATAGTGGCCCCGAAGACATACGCTATATCGTTCCAAATTTTGATCCTGACGAGTTCGCAAGATTTCATATTCCGCCCTATACCGAAGAAAAATTTATGGCGGACCTGAACAGAGTTACCCAGCATAGAATAGACACTCAACTCGCTAATTTTATGGTATCTCAGTCTAATGCTGCAGTCAGGTGGATGTTTGAAACCGGTATCGAATTTGAGCCGGAAAAAAGGCGTGAAATAGACGGTAAATACTATTTTGAGCCCGGTATCATTGTGCATACCATCGGTGGAGGATTAGGTCAGTTAATTCGTTGGCGGCAAATTGCTAACAAACTTAATGTGGATATTCGGTACAGGTCCCGGCTTGCCTCTTTCATCGGAGACTTTCGTGGCATTAAAGGTGTGCAAATTAGCTCAGATAATGAAGACTACGAACTCGAGGCTGGTTCGGTAATTGTCTGTGCCGGCGGTTTTCAGGCTAACGCGGAAATGCGGGCCCGTTATTTGGGTGCTAATGCCGATTTGATGAAAGTTCGTGGGTCGAAACACAACACCGGTGAAGTTTTAAGAGAAATGCTGAAACTTGGTGCTAAGCCGGCTGGTCATTGGCAGGGAGCCCATGCAACACCTATTGATGCACAAGCTCCGGATGGGGGAACCCCCTTGAGACAGGATGGACACAGCAATACCTGTAATCGTTATGATTACACACATGGCATTACAGTTAACAGTCTTGCAGAGCGTTTTTATGACGAGGGGGAGAGTAATCATTCCTATACCTATGCAAAAACCGGGAGAGCTGTATTATCGCAACCTGGGGGAATAGCTTACCAAATTTTTGATCAAAAAGGGATTGATTTGTTTCGACTTGGTGCCGAATACACAGATGTTTATGAAGAAGCGGAATCAATAACCGAATTGGCAACGAAGATTGGTCTAGATCCGATAGCGCTAGAAACTACTGTTATAGGTTTTAATCAATCGTGTTCTACGGATATACCTTTTAGTCCGGGAATTCTTGATGGCCGTTCGACGAAAGGACTCAGTATTCCCAAATCTAACTGGGCTAATCCTATTGATACCCCTCCGTTTAGAGCCTATACGGTGACTGGCGGGATTACGTTCTCTTTTGGGGGTGTCAGTATAAATACCAAATGCGAGGTATTAGATATTACAGAAAATCCAATACCAGGACTTTACGCTTCCGGCGATATTGTTGGCTTGTTTTTTCATAATTACCCCTCCTGTACAGGGCAGACGCGTAATGCCGTTTTTAGTCGTGAGGCAGGTAGGAATGCCGCTTTCCATTCGAATACATAAATTATTAGAGAGATACTAATGACTGAACTGAAACTTGCTACAGAAAAAATGCATGCTCTCAAGAAGAATGGTATTGGTTGGATGACCTTTAATAACCCCGCGAGGCGGAATGCTATAGGCTTTGCTATGCGCGAGGCTATATTGGAAATCATAGAAGATTTTGAAACTGATCCTACGGTTCGAGTTATAGTTATGCAGGGGGCTGGCGATCGGTCTTTTGTGTCTGGTTCGGATATTTCAGAATTTGCTGAGAGAAGATCAACGCCAGAACAGCGGGAAATTTATGATGCTCTTTCTGCTAAAGTGAATGACGCTTATGCGAATATAAAAAAACCTCTTATAGCCATGATCAGAGGATTTTGTATAGGGGCAGGCATTGGAACAGCAATTCACGCGGATATCAGGATTGCGGCAGAAGGATCTCAGTTTGGGGTGCCAGCGGCTAGGCTGGGGTTGGGCTACGCATTTCGTAATATGAAAAAAATTATAGATATTGTTGGCCCTGCTAAAACGAAGGAGATACTTTTTACTGGTCGTCGATACTCTGGTGATGAAGCGTTATCTATGGGGCTAATTAACCAGTTGGTGCCAGCTGATAAATTGGAGGAAGTGGTAGATGATCTAGCTTCAACAATTGCCTCCAATGCCCCTTTAACCATTCATGCAACGAAGGTTATTGTTGCCGAAGCTGCCAAAGACCCTGATAAACGTGATATTGCCTTATGTGATAAACTCGTCGAAAACTGTATGCGGAGTGAGGATTACAAGGAAGGCCGAACTGCCTTCATGGAGAAAAGGATGCCGAAATTTCGGGGCCGTTGAGGTGATGGTGAGTAAAATGTAATTTTCCGCCAACAGCTGATCAATTTTATTATCAATTTTCGTATCCGGGGTTAACCCTATCTAGCATTTTCTTCATAGAAACCCAACCGCTTGGACGCTCTTTTGTAACAGCTCGGTTGCGCGCGAACTGTTCTGCGGTATGTTGAAGAAGATCTTCTGAGATTTGGATTACCTCACCACCGGTCTGCATAATGGCTAGCTGTGTTTTACAGGCTTTTTCCATCGCGAACATCTCCTTAAAGGCTTGTGCAATCGTTGGCCCACAAACCAACAAACCATGATTGCGGAGTATTAAGTAATTTTTGTCACCAAGGTCATTAACGAGCCTCTTGCGTTCATCGAGGTCGTCGGCAACACCTTCAAAGTCGTGATAGGCAACTCCGTTATAAAATCTCATCGCTTTCTGAAACATTGGTTTCAGGCCTTCTTCCAAAGAAGCAATAGCCATACCAGCTACGGTATGGGTGTGAAGCACACACTTGGCATCATGGCGGGCTGCGTGGACTGCCGAATGGATTACAAATCCAGCGGGATTAATGACGTGTTCGGTATCCTGTACAATATTGCCATCGAGGTCCACCTTAACAAGACTTGACGCTGTAATTTCACTGAAGTGTACCCCGTATGGGTTTAGTAAGAAATGGTCTTCTTCACCTGGAGCACGAACAGATATATGTGTCGCGAAAAGATCATCCATGTTATAATGCTCGATTAATCGATAGCACGCCGCAAGATCTACCCGGGTGTTCCACTCCGCGTCGCTCATGCTGGCATTAGCTGTTTTTATTTTCTGTATTATTGGGGATGGACACATCGTTTGCTCCCATAACGTTTTTGTTGTTAATTCCCTGCTGTCTCAATTATATCACGTTAATTATCTATTCTAAACACGCATGGTTATTAAAATTAATTCACAATTGCAACATATACCCCTCTGTGTGACCTTTTGTACTAATTAAAAGGGAGTTGCGCTGGAAATGAAATTTAAACTATGTAGCTTTAAAACTTGTCCTTGGGTTCACCGGGCCGCAATCGTTCTTCAAGAAAAAAATATTAAATATGATATCGAGTATATAGATCGTGACTACCGACCAGACTGGTTTGTTTCTATCTCGCCTCATTCGAAGGTGCCTGTTCTTATTGTAAATAATGAAACTGCGTTGTTTGAATCCAACGCCATTGTAGAATATTTGGATGAGGTAACGGAACCTCGACTACACCCTGATGACCCATTAGATCGCGCTCATAATCGTGCTTGGAATGATTATGTTCCTACATTTAGCGCTATTACCCATTTAAATAAGGCGGAGGACGAAGCGGATTTAATGCGCCGTTGTGCACACGCTGATGGGTATTTTTCTAAATTAGAAGGTGCGCTAATGAAACGAGGAGAAGGGCGACCTTACTTTAATGGCCAGAATTTTTCCTTAACAGATGCTTCTTATGCGCCTGCCCTAATGCGTTTTACGTTTTTTGATCATCTACATCCCCTTGGACTAATTGAAAAATATCCGGCTGTTAGGGATTGGAGAGATTCCTTAATGGAAAGACCGTCGGTCCTTGCAGCGGTTGTGCCGAATTTTGAGGACTATTGGTGCGATGTCTTGCGATCCAAGGGCGGCTGGGCTTCTCAGTTTTTGCCGCCATCTGCAGCAGCTTGACAGAGTTTTCTAGCTTTTCCAAAGGTGGCTAAACTGAGTAGCAATTATCTCCTCAAATGCCACTGGGCCACCCTCAAGAAGACCGGCGTTAGTGGCAAACTGGTTCATGCCATCGATTAGGTCTTTGCTTATCTTGGCATCATAATAAGGCTGATCTCGCTCTATTAGTTTGGTAATTAGACCTGTTTCCTTCTCGGGAAATAAGCCTTGAGCAACCTCGGTTGCAAGTGAGGCGTCTTTTTTTAAAGCGTTGAGTGTCTTTACAATAGCGCGTACCGCTCCAGCGGCAATTTCTGGTTTTTCATCTACTAATTTTTTAGTCGTTACTAACGCTGGTTGCGTAAAATTAAAGGCAGCGGGTGGACCATCACCTCTTCGTACATCAATGATACATTTAGCAATGCCGCTCGTGATAGCGACTTCAGCGCCCATGCCGTTAGCCCAGAAACCGTCTATTTTCCCATCAATTAATGCTTGTGCTGCTACCACCCCAAAGGATTTCCCTTCAGGTATGCCGCCCGGCGGCAAGCCAATTGTGATATTTTCCGCATTAGCATCGATTCCAGCAGCCACCAATAATTGACGAAGCCCAACATCTACCCCCGGAGCAGCGCCTAGTCTCAAACCTTTGAGGCCGTTGACGTCACCCTTTTTAACATCGATATCTTTTCGCAATACTAAGAACCAATACATACCCTGTGAAAGAGCACACAGCACTTTGGATCCCTGCCATCTCGGGAATGCCCAAAGGGGAGCATGTGCGGAGCCTGCAACAAAATCACATTGGCCATCACGGAGCGCCGAAAAAGAATCTGGTACCGGGAATATTAGTTCGATTTCTGCATCGATACCCTCCTCTTCGAAAAATCCTAAGTATACGGCTGCTATGGCCGGAAAATATGAGTTGGAAACTAAGTCGGGTAAAGCTACTTTGTAGGTCATATAAACATCTCTGCTAGTGAATTTATTTGCGTCCTTTATGCCCTAAATTCACCGTTCTATACAACCAAGCACAAGTAACTCATCATTTAACAAGTTTTCAGTGCTGTCTTATTTTCGGTTATCAATAAGGAATAATGCTTCCATCGTAGGCAAATATCTTACCGGAATCGCTCACCGTAAAGTCATTTAATAAAGATAATAGATTGATAGCTGCTTGCTCAGGCGAGACAATTGTTTCAGGCAATACATTATTGCTGAATGGCTTTGATAATTTTGTACTGACAGTACCGGGGTGGAGACCCACACAGATGGCATTTTTATTTTTTCGCCGAAGCTCTATTGAGAGATTTTTCAATATCATGTTGAGGGCAGCTTTTGATGCTCGGTATGCGTACCACCCGCCCAAAACATTATCGGATATGCTACCCACGCGAGCTGATAGACAGGCAAAAACTGACTTGCAATTATCATCTAATAGGGGGAGAAAATACTTTGCCACAAGAGCTGGGCCAACCGTATTCACCCTGTAAACCCTCTCGATAGAATACGGGTCCAAAGAATTCCATGATTTTTCGGGCTTAATCCCTGTATCGTCATGCAACAAACCGGTTGCTACGATTACAGCACTGAGATTTCCCATTTTACACCTTATAAATTCCGAAGCTTCTTTGATAGAACTTTCATTCTCTAATTCAAGAGACTTGAACAACCCTTTCCAACCGGACCTTCTAACATCACCTCGATTTAAAGCTATAATGTTTGGTCTATTGTCATCTAACGCTAGGCAATCAATTAGGGCCTTACCGATACCCCCACCTGCCCCGACAACAGCAATATTGGCCCCACGAGAAAAAGACGTTAGGGAGGATTTACTGCAGATGTCGGGAGAGCATGTATCCATTTATTTAATACAATTCTGTTGAGACTACCCTTTCGCGTAACTGCGCAATCCGGATATCATTCTACAGAGGATCCTTCATTTTTATTGACTGAACGAAAAGTCAGACCGGTTAAAATCACTCCCAGGGCAACAGCTAGATGTCCAATGACCAACTCACCCCAATAGGCCCATGAACCTATGGCCACACAAAATACAGTCGACCACATTAAAGAGAGGAAAACCATTACCTGGAAGCGCTGAGGCTTTGGAAGGGCATTCAAGGGGTTTTGATCATCGTTCATAACAACTGAGTATAAAGACATTTGATACCTCCAAATTACATTGTGTAGGGGTTACGCTGTAATGAAAATTATGGATCACCGGCGCTTAAAATTGATTGAATCGATCTAAAGTTTATTCATAAACGTAAAAAAGCTAGATAACTCGGCTTAGCAGTTAAAGTTATCATGTGAAGTGAATTTACTTCTCTCAAAAATAAAAAAGGCATTATTTGAAAATGATAAACCAAAATACTAATCGTGTTTATTATGATGGTTCATGTCCTTTATGCAGCTTAGAGATAAACTTTTACAAAAAGTTTGCCGGGTCGGACAAGATTATTTGGGAGGACATTTCCCCCACCGGGAAAGGAAAACTGCACCCTGATTTAAATCCGAAAATAGCAATGAAGCGGTTTCATATATTTAATGGTGAGAAAGGATTACTATCAGGAGCGGCAGCCTTTACCGCACTCTGGACACTGCTGCCGGCTTTCAGGGTATATGGGATTATTGCCCAAAAAAAACCAATCATTTATTTATTGGAATTTTTTTATCTAATATTCCTTTTAGTTAGGCCTCTGCTGCAGAGGCTATTAAAGAATACTGCTTCTCACCCTCAATCCAAAAAAGAACTTTGGCCTGCAATTCATCATAAAACTCACAAAATTGTTGTAAACGAAATACATGTGGAAAGGCCATACAATAAAGCTCAACATTTGTTCTTCTATCTCTAATGGACAATAAGTCGCTCATCCTCATCCTGTGGGACCAACTATCTTTAGACATATCTTCTCTTAAGAAGGCAAAAAAGCATCGTGATTTAGTGCTTTTAGTGGAGGCTTCTTCAGAAGCTTCCTTGGTGCCACATCATAAAAAAAAATTGGTGTTTTTGTTCTCTGCAATGCGTCATTTTAAAAGTGAATTGTTGTCGGCTGGCTGGCAGGTAGTCTACCAAAAACTTGAAGACCCCCAAAATTCTGGTTCTTTGATTAAAGAACTTAAAAGTGTCTATAAAAAGTATGGCTGTGATCAGATCATTATTACCAAACCAGGCGAATGGCAACTTTATGAAAAACTTAAAAAATTAGATAATCTATCCACATTTAATATAACCATTCCTGACGACACACGATATATCTGTAGCTCTACTGAATTCGAGGAGTGGGCAGCGGAGCGGCAGCAACTTCGCATGGAAAATTTCTATCGAAATATGAGGCAAAAAACAGGTTTGTTATTAACTGATAAAGGTGAGCCGGAAGGCGGACAGTGGAATTTTGATAAGGACAATAGAAAGCCTGCAAACAAAGTTGAGAATTTTTATGGGCCTAAACGTTTCAAACCGGATTTAATTACGCAGGAGGTGATTAAACTTATTGCAGGTTACTTTCCCGATAACTACGGAGTTTTGGAGCCTTTTTGGTTTGCTGTAACTCGGACTGGAGCGGAAGAGGCTCTCCAAAGTTTTATTGAAAACTCTTTAGCCTCATTTGGTACCTATCAGGATGCTCTTTTAAAAGAAGAGGCTTTTCTTTTTCATTCTATTATATCTCTTTATTTAAATATTGGTTTCCTAGACCCATTAGTTGTTTGTGAGCGTGTTGAAGATCAATACCGCCAAGGCAGGATACCATTGAACTCTGCTGAGGGGTTTATTAGGCAAATTATAGGTTGGAGGGAATTTGTCAGGGGTATCTATTGGCTCAAGATGCCACGATACCAGGAGCTTAATTTCTTCCAAAATTCAAGAAAATTGCCTGAGTTTTATTGGACAGGAAAAACAAAAATGGCCTGTTTAAGTGCGAGCCTAAAACAAACTATGGAGGAGGCATATGCTCATCATATCCAAAGGCTTATGATTACGGGGAATTTTGCAATGTTGGCTGGCATTGACCCTAAAGCTGTTCACGAGTGGTATCTTTCTGTTTACGCTGATGCTCATGAATGGGTAGAGCTGCCTAATACGTTCGGCATGAGTCAATTCGCCGATGGAGGAACCTTGGCAACTAAACCTTATGCGGCTAGTGGTAATTATATCAATAAAATGTCCAACTACTGTAGTTCCTGTTCTTATGATGTGAAAAAGAAAGTAGGAAAAGGTGCTTGTCCATTTAATTATTTATATTGGGACTTTCTAGATCGCAACAAACACAAACTCGAAAAAAATCCCAGATTATCAATGCCTTACCGTATGTGGAAATCTAAGGATGAAAAACATAAAGAAATCGTACGCAGTCAATCAGCGGTATTTTTGAAAAATCACTGTGGAAATTATATTAAAATTTAAGACTTTTTATGATCTGGAGGTCTAGACTGAACGTAAGATAACTATGTCACAGTTTCAGAATACCAGATTTAATACTTTAAACTGCAAGCCGACCGCATATTTTGTGCCAAGAACATTGACAAACATGGCGCGAGATGAGGGTATGAGCGGAAATTTTT
>DEBE01000027.1 GCA_002348425.1 Alphaproteobacteria bacterium UBA2964
ATTTGAAGTAAACAAATTAGGAATTCCAGGGCTAGATTTTCGTGAAGAAAAGCGCAGAGTTTATCCTGATGCAACTCTAGCATCTCACGTTCTTGGTCATACAAATACAGATAATAAAGGCCTCGCTGGTATTGAAAGGTATATGGAAGCTAGGCTCCGCAAGCATAAAGAACCCCTCCAACTATCGATAGACATAAGACTCCAACATATTTTGCGTAGCGAGCTTTTCTCTGCAATGCGTGAATTTAGAGGAATTGGTGCCGCGGGAATAATTATGAATATCAGAAATGGTGAGGTTTTAGGAAGCGTATCATTACCTGATTTTGATCCGAATTTACCGAACAATATTGATGCCGCATCATTATTTAATCGGGCGACTCTTGGGGTATACGAAATGGGGTCAACATTTAAAATCTTTACTACCGCTATGGCTTTGGATACGGGTAAAATCTCTATAAAAAAACGGTATGATGCCACAAGCCCTATACGAATTTCACGCTTCACAATTCGTGATTACCATGCCCAGAGACGGTGGCTTTCTATCCCCGAAATATTTATGTATTCCTCCAATATTGGCTCTGTAAAAATGGTTATGGATGTTGGCATTGCCACACAACGGTCTTTCCTAAAAAAAATCGGAATTTTACACCCTTCCCCTGTTGAAATCTCTGAAATTGGAAAACCCCTACTGCCTCAGCGTTGGAAAGAAATTAATGCAATGACAATTTCTTTTGGACATGGCCTCTCTATTAGTCCAATGCAATTGGTTTCTGGTGTGGCAGCAATGGTCAATGGTGGCATATATCATTCCCCAACATTTTTAAAAAAAGAGCCAAAAACAATTAATAAAGGTCGGCGTGTTATTAGTGAAAAAACATCAAAGCTCATTCGGCGATTACTTCGGCTAGTTGTCACAGATGGCACTGGTAAAAGAGCCGCCGCTAAAGGGTATGTTGTTGGAGGAAAAACGGGCACCACGGAAAAGATTATTGGGCAAAAATATAACAATAAAAAAATACATATATCCTCTTTCATAGGAGCATTTCCAATGAATGAGCCTCAATACCTTGTCTTCGGGATGATAGAGGAACCCAGCGTTATGAAGCAAAAAAACGTTCGTGCAACCGGTGGCCGTGCAGCGGCGCCTGTTGTTGGAAAGGTAATAAAAAGGATTGCTCCGTTACTTGGGATAATTGCTGTGGATGAACACGAGACAAGACTAGAACGTCAATTAACCATTGATTTTACCGCACAAAAAAAAGGAAAGCGCCACCTTGCTTCTTTCTGAGTTAACAAACGCCAATAAAATCTTTCAGGCGAATGAGCTAGACACAGAAATAAATGGTCTTACAGCTGACTCACGTACGGTAAAGCCGGGTTATCTCTTTGCAGCGATACAAGGTTCTAATTGGGATGGTCGTAAATTTATAACTGACGCGATAACTCGCGGTGCGGCGGCAATTCTTGCTCCATGTGATACAGTTTTACCACCAGAGGTTGAGAATATTCCACTAATAAAAGCCAAAAACCCTAGGCAAAGCCTATCGCTTATCGCCAGCCAATATTTTAAGTCTCAACCACGTATCAATGCCGCAGTAACAGGTACAAACGGTAAAACTTCAGTCGCATGGTTTACGCAAACGATATGGAATCTTTTGGGTCACAACTCCGCGGCTATAGGTACTTTAGGAATTGTAACAAAAACACAGAACTCTCCATACACCAGCGGTCTAACAACCCCGGACCCTGTAACCTTGCACCGTGAGCTCAATTCTTTAACCCAAAGAGATATTGATCGTGTAGTATTAGAAGCTTCGAGCCATGGACTAGAACAATCTAGGCTAGATGGAGTAAAACTTTCTGCCGGTGCTTTTACTAATCTTTCCAGGGATCATCTCGATCACCATGGAAATATGAAACAATATCGATCCGCAAAACTTCGGCTTTTTAATAGTATTTTACCAAAAGACGCTGTCGCAATTCTAAACTCTGACTCACCGGAATTTAGAACATTCTCAGCTGCTTGCCAGTCCCGCGGTATAGAAATAATTTCATATGGTCGTGAAGCGACTGATATTCGTCTCGATAGTGTTGAACCTTTTTCCCAGGGGCAAAAAATCTCCCTTACCCTTTTAGGAAAAAAATATGATCTAGAAATAAATCTTGTTGGGCAATTTCAAATCCTGAATGCTCTATGTGCGTTGGGCATTATTATCGCTTGTGGTGACGAACCAGAAAAAGCAATCGCCGTACTACCAAAGATCGAGGGTCCTCCAGGCCGTCTAGAATTAGTATCCATTAGCCCCTGTGGGGCATCTATATTTATCGACTACGCTCATACACCTGAGGCTCTATCTGCAATTTTAATAGCGCTAAGATTTCATACCGTGGGAAACTTATCGCTTGTTTTCGGTTGCGGTGGAAATCGTGACCAAGGCAAAAGACATCAAATGGGACAAATTGCTAGTAAATTGGCCAATAAAATTTACGTCACAGATGACAACCCAAGAGATGAAAACCCCAGTGGGATACGTAGGGAAATTTTGGCGGGGTGCCCCTTTGCAACTGAAATAGGAGACCGCTCAGAAGCCATCGGGAATGCAATAATGGATTTAGAGCCAGGTGATACACTAGTTATAGCGGGAAAAGGCCATGAGACCGGACAAATTATAGGTCAAAAAATATTACCTCTTTCGGATAGCGCAATTATCAAGGGTGTTATATCTGCTATGAACGAGTGTGGCCCATGAAACAAATTCTTTGGACAAAAGATTCGGTTTGCACCGCTACTGGGGGCATCTGTCATATTGATTGGTCTGCAAGAGGTATATCGATAGACAGTCGAACCACTCAAAAGGGCGACCTTTTTATTGCTCTTAAAGGACCAAGATTGGATGGTCATAAATTTATTAAACAGGCATTTGCCAATGGAGCTGTTGCAGCTTTAGTAGATAATTACCCCACCCAATTAGAACCCCACCATCCAGTTCTAAAAGTAAATGATACTAAAGTCGCGCTTGATAAACTTGGTATAGCTGCACGAAAAAGAACCGCTTCAAAAACTATCGCAGTTACCGGCAGTGTGGGAAAGACTGGCACCAAAGACGCAATTTTCAATGGTCTCAAAACACAAGGCAAGACTGCTGCGAGCCCTCATAGCTATAACAACCATTTTGGGGTACCCTTATCCTTGGCTATTATGCAGCCAGATGCCGATTATGCAGTCTTCGAAGTCGGTATGAATCATGCTGGGGAGATAACTCCGCTTTCGAAAATGATCCGACCGGACGTTTCCATTATCACTACTATCGAACCAGTGCATATAGAGTTTTTCGACACCATTCGAGATATCGCTGACGCCAAAGCAGAGATCTTTACTGGTATGGACGGTGGCATTGCTATCCTCAACCACGATAATGAATTTTATGATCACCTTAGACTTATGGCGGAGAAAAATGGCGTAGACCAAATCCTATCATTTGGCGAAAATAAGGAAGCTGATGCTCAGCTAATTAGTCAGGTGGCAGATTGTTCTGGGACCAACGTCGAAGCTCTAATTTGTAATCGCCGATTTGGTTATCGTCTTGGTATACCCGGGAAACATTTAGTTCAAAATAGTCTTGCGGTTTTATTAGCAATCTCAGCCGTAGGTGCAAATGTCGCTGAGGCAGCAGAAACATTAAGTAAAATTAATCCCATCGATGGTCGTGGTATACAGCATAGAATTAATATTGAAGATGGTTATTTCACCTTAATAGATGAGAGTTACAACGCCAACCCAGCCTCTATGCAGGCAGCAATCGAAACACTCTCAACCATGAAACCTGGGCCTTGCGCCAAACGCATCGCGGTCCTTGGTGATATGAAGGAGTTGGGAAAGAAATCTGAAGATTTCCACCTTCAATTATCAGAAATCCTTGTGAAGAACGCTATCAGTGAAGTGTATGCATCTGGAGAGCATATGCATAAAATGTTCGATGTTCTACCAAGTGAATTTCAAGGCAGCTTTAGCGATTCCGTAGCTGATTTAGGCAGACAAATTATAAAAAGGATCAGACCAGGAGATATCGTAACCGTGAAAGGGTCACTTTCAATGGGCATGAAAACAATAGTCAAGCAACTTATGGAATTACAAGTAGACACTAGTGTTAAAAATTCTTCTTTCTTAAATGGAACCGCTTAACGATGCTATATAACTTTCTTTTCCCATTAGCAGAGGATTTCGGACTATTTAATCTCTTCCAATATTTAACATTTAGAACTAGCGGAGCGGTTATTACAGCTCTCATTATAAGTTTTCTTCTAGGAGGGACCTTAATTCGTCAGTTGAAAAAACTCCAAGGAGAGGGCCAACCAATAAGAGCGGATGGGCCGGAAAGCCACCCTTTAACAAAAAAAGGGACACCAACTATGGGCGGATTACTAATTTTGATCGCCTTAAGTATCTCAACACTTCTCTGGACGGACTTAAACAATCGATATGTATGGGCAGTACTTATAGTAACCATTGGTTTTGGCACCATAGGGTTCATCGATGACTATATTAAAATCTCAAATAGATCCTCAAATGGATTGCCCGGCAAGATTAAGTTATTAGCAGAAGTTGTGATCGCTAGTGTCATAGCCTGGTGGATTTCAACAATTATGACTGACCCACTTTCCAATAGCCTAACAATCCCTTTTTTCAAAAATATACTCATCGATCTTGGTTGGTTTTTTATACCCTTCTCAGCGCTTGTAGTTGTAGGTGCCTCTAATGCCGTAAATTTGACAGATGGCCTAGATGGACTAGCTATTGTACCGGCTATGATCGTGGCCGGCTGTTTAGCATTAATTACTTATATCGTTGGTAACCAAGTATTCTCTTCATATCTGCAGGTTCATAACGTCCCGGGTGCTGGGGAGTTAGCAGTTTTTTGTGGAGCGCTAGTGGGAGCAAGCCTCGGGTTTTTATGGTTTAATGCACCACCTGCGATGGTTTTCATGGGAGATACGGGTTCCTTATCCGTCGGCGGTGCGATAGGCGCAGTCAGTGTAATTTGCAAACATGAACTCGTTTTAGCAATTATCGGTGGGTTGTTTGTATTAGAAACTGCGTCGGT
>DEBE01000181.1 GCA_002348425.1 Alphaproteobacteria bacterium UBA2964
CAATAGCGGATGTGCCATCTTTAAACTCGGTCCAATGGTTGCCAATTATTGATGAGGCATTAATTAAGGGAGATGATGGTCACTTGCGCCATTTGGAGGCCCATAAGCTTTTATTATCGACTATTGTCGAGTGTCTTGGCGAAGAATTTTCGAGAACAGATACATACGAATTTATTAAGAAGTGGCCTTTTTTTCATCTAAATTTTTGGATGGCGGCATCAAAGTTAATTTTGTCTGCTGCAGCTGATGTCAATAATAGTGCCATAATTTCGGCATTTGGGGGAAACGGGAATTTATTTGGGTTTAAAATTGGGGCATTTAAAGACCGTTGGTTTACTTGTCCAGCAACTCCGCCACTGGGAAAGATTAGGGAACCGCATACCTTAGAAACCTGTGTTGGTGCATTTGGTGATAGCGCTATAACTGAAGGGCTGGGTTTGGGGGCTATGGCCCAGATGTTTTGTCCAGATATGCAGGAACTCCATAAAGGATATACACCGGCAGATATTTTTGAATTACCGGGAAAGCTGCTTATGTCTGAGCATCCCGGGATGCCAATGAGTAAGGCTAGGGTTGGCCTATCTGTGCGTGCTATTATCGATAATGATCTGACACCTATTCTCGAGTTGGGTATTGCTGACAAACACGGCGTTAACGGGGGTTTAGGGGCAGGAATTTTTCGCCCAACCATTGAACCTTTTTTGGAGGCCGGCCGACTACTGGAGTAAAATAAATCAATACCAATTTGGCTACATGACAGTTTCCTTTTGCTCAGTTATTCTCTGTATGAAGTAATTTTGAAAAATTTGTGAGATGGTTATGACCGATCAAAGTTTACGCGGCTTTCTTAATATGGTGGAGACAGAGTTCCCCGAGGAGCTTGTTCGCATTGCTGAACCTGTACGGCGGGAGCTCGATATTACGTCTTCGGTGTTTGAATTTGAACGCAATGGTAAAAGCCCAGTTTTAATTTTTGAAAATGTTGAAAACTTCAATAACCCGGTTGTCACAAATACAGCTGGAAACAGGAGACTTTTGGCAGCCGCAGTGGGTGTAAAACCTGATGAGCTACCGTTAGCCTATCGGGAAAGATGTCAGAACTATCAACCTGTTGAAGTGGTTGGAGATGCGCCGTGGCAAGATTTAGTGCTGGAGGGCAAGGATGTTGACTTAACTCAATTACCTATTCCTCTTCACTTTGACGTTGACGCTGCGCCCTATATTACAGCAGGGCAAATCACTGCTCGAGATCCCGAAGGAGAAACCGACACAGTCGGCTTTCATAGATTGATGTTAAAAGGCAGAAACCGCTTTGGTCTTTCATTACATTCTCGGAGACGCATGTATGAATTCCATCGTCGAGCGGAAGCAAAGGGTCAGGCTCTTCCAGCTGCTATCACCGTCGGGATTCATCCAATACATTATATGGGATCGATGGCTTATCATTATCCTCCAAATGTTCGAAAATATGAAATAATTGGGGCCTTGTTTGGCGAACCATATAAAGTGGCAAAATGCATGACTAATGACCTCTCCATACCTTTTGGAGCGGAGATTGTAATAGAAGGTGAAATTTTAGCCGACACACATGAACCAGAGGGGCCGTTTGGCGAGTTTACAGGTTATGCATCCTATCGCTCTACGGAAAATGTCTTTGTGGCCAAGCGTATCCAGATGCGTCACGATGCAATATTTCACAGTGTGGCTTCTGGTACAGCCGGTGACCATATTCTGGTTTCTTCTATTAGCCGGGAGGCGGAAATATTAAATGCCTTGCGGCGTAACCTCCCTAATGTAAGTGCTGTCCATGTGCCACTTTGTACTGTCGGCGCCTTGATGGCGATTGTTCAAATGAAAAAGACAGCTGAAGGGCAGCCCAAGCAAGCAATAATGGCCGCACTTGGGACAGAGTTTTACGTGAAATCAGTTATTGTTGTTGATGAAGACGTAGATATATTCGATCTTTCAGATGTTATGTGGGCAGTAATAACCCGCACGCGTGCTGATCAAGATGTCACTTATATTCATGGAGCGATGGGTGCAATTCTTGATCCGACATCAGATCCGGAAAACCATACTGTTACTAAGGTTGGTATAGATGCCACTAAACCAACGGGTCGTGACTTTGCAGAACGCCTCACCATTTCTGATGAACAGCGTCAAAGAGTAAGGGGTATTATCAATTCCGCAGGGATTAAACTCTAAGTTATTGATCCGATTAGCTGCCACGATAGGTTGAGTAACTCCAAGGACTTATAAGAAGCGGTACGTGATAGTGTTCTTCTTCTGAGGCGATGGTAAAGCGGACCGGTACTTTGTCTAAGAAAGATGATGGGTCGGGGTTTTCTTTGCGACTACGAAAATATTCACCAATATGAAATATCATTTCATAGGAACCCGGAACACATTGGTCACCCGATAGAATAGGAGTATCGGTACGTCCATCGACGTTAGTTTTTACGGTTCGTAATTTTATTCGCCTATCGTCGGTAACTTTTATGATTTCAATCGTTACTCCCGCAGCGGGTACACCGTTAGCGGTATCAAGAATATGAGTGGTGAGACCTGCCATCGGCTAAATCCTCTTTTATTCGGTCTAAAGTTCAATACCCACCGCTACTTTTATACTTTTCGCGGCTCCAAGCTTCGCTATGATTATCTTATTATACATATAATGGAACGAATAAATGGCAAATAGTGATGCTTATCCTCGTGATTTGGTAGGATACGGACGAAACATTGTGAAGGTAAGTTGGCCTAATAGGGCCCGGATCGCAGTTCAATTTGTAATCAATTACGAAGAGGGAGCAGAAAACTGTGTATTACACGGAGATGAATCGTCTGAGACATTTTTATCTGAGATCATAGGAGCGGAAGCATACCGGGGCGCCCGGCATATGAGTATGGAAAGTATATATGAATATGGAAGTCGAGCCGGTTTCTGGAGATTACATCGCTTGTTTTCCTCACTCAAATTACCGGTTACGGTTTTTGGAGTCGCTATGGCCTTAGAACGCAATCCTGAAGCGGTTAAGGCGATGCTCGAGGAAAATTGGGAAATAGCCAGTCATGGGTTACGATGGTTAAATTACCAGCATGTTGATAAAGATACAGAGCGTGCCCATTTATTAAAAGCAATAGAAATTCATACTACCCTCACGGGATCGCGTCCTCAGGGTTGGTATACCGGTCGCACAAGCCCGGTGACAAGGGACTTGGTCGTAGAAGAGGGTGGTTTTCTTTATGATGCAGATAGTTACGCCGATGATTTGCCTTACTGGGATAAAAATTACGAAGTTCCTCATCTGGTTATACCTTATTCGTTGGATACAAATGATATGCGTTTTGCCACCAGTCAGGGTTTCAATTCTGGCGACCAGTTTTTTTCTTACCTTCGTGATACATTTGATTGTCTTTATGCCGAGGGAGAAAATTTTCCAAAAATGATGTCTGTTGGTTTGCATTGTAGGCTTGCCGGTCGACCTGGTCGTTTCATGGCACTGCAGAGGTTTATAGATCATATTTCTTTGCATTCTGATGTTTGGATTTGCCGCCGCGCGGATATTGCACATCATTGGTGTGCAAATCATCCCGCGTGATTTTATTTAAAAATTAAACTCAGGGGATGATAATGAGCGTTAAAGAAGTTTTCGAAGAGTTAAATCCTCCACAAAGACTCATTATGGGTCCAGGACCGGTTAACGTAGATCCGAGAGTCTTAAATGCTATGTCGATGCCGTTACTAGGCCAATTCGACCCTGCCTTTACAGAATATATGAATGAAACAATGGTTCTATATAGGCAGGTTTTTCAAACCGAGAATCGCTGGACCATATTAATTGATGGCACGGCGCGGTCGGCAATCGAGACTTTTATGGTTTCAGTACTTGAACCAGGAGATAAGGTGCTGGTGCCGGTTTTTGGCAGATTTGGGCACTTGTTGACAGAAATTGCTGAAAGATGCGGAGCGGATGTTGAAGTCATTGAAGTAGAATGGGGAGTGGTCTTTGATCCACAACATATAGAGGATGCAGTAAAACGCGTAAGACCTAAAGTTGTTGCGTTATGTCAGGGTGATACCTCAACAACTATGGCACAACCTCTAGAGGAAATAGGCGAAATCTGTTCACGTTATGATGCTATTTCATTCGTGGATGCGACTGCAAGCCTAGTTGGAATGGATTTGCCTGTTGATAAATGGAAATTAGATTGTGTTTCTGCTGGTTTGCAAAAATGTTTAGCGGGACCCCCTGGTATCGCGCCTATCACATTTAATGACAAGGTAGCAGAGATTGTTAACAGAAGAAAACATATCGAAAAAGGAATAAGACCTGAGAGCTTCGTAGCGGCAAAGGGACCCATGGTGGCTTCTAACTATTTTGATCTTGGAATGTTGATGGATTATTGGTCGGACACTCGATTGAATCATCACACAGAAGCGACATCAATGTTATATGCCGCCAGGGAGTGTGCACGCATTGTCCTAAAGGAAGGTTTAATCGATATTTTTGATCGACACTCTTTGGCTAGCCGCGCCATGATTGCGGGTTTAGAAGGGCTCGGGCTAAAGGTGTTTGGCGATAAGAAATATAAAATGCCTAATGCGACAGGCGTCTATATTCCGGATCATATTGACGGTGAAGCAGCGCGCGCGCAAATGCTGCATGATTTTGGTATTGAAATTGGCACCTCTTTTGGCCCGTTACATGGAAAAATCTGGCGTATCGGAGCGATGGGTTATAACTGCCGAAAACACAATATCTTGACTTGCTTAGCGGCTCTGGAGGCAACATTACGTCAAAATAATGTTTCTGTTCCAGCAGGTGGAGGCGTTGATGCTGCCCTAAAAGAATTTAGAACAAATGGACAATAACAATCACAAAATAAAAATGATTTCCGTTGAAGAATTAAATGAAGTTGAGGTTAATGATTTTGTCAAAGTTCTCGGTGAGGTATTTGAGCATTCTCCCTGGCTGGTAGCTCTCACTGCCTCTTCCAGGCCATTTTCATCCAGAGATGATTTAATAAGGGCAATGATTTCTTCTATGGAGAAAGCGAATGAGCAAGAGAAACTGGCTTTAATCCGTGCGCATCCAGACTTAGCAGGAAAAGCAGCAAAAGCCGGTACTCTGACTGCTTTTTCAATGAAAGAGCAATCAAGTGCGGGCCTGGATCAGTTGTCCGATGATGAATACGAGAGATTTATGAGGCTGAATGATGACTATAAAAATAAGTTTGGTTTCCCTTTTATCATTGCGGTTTTAGATCATAATAAAGAGTCAATATTAAGGGCCTACGTAGAGAGATTGAAAGATAGTCGCGAAATGCAGATAGATGAAGCCATCAAGAATATTGGACGAATAGTCACCCTGCGCATTATGACGACGGTGAAGGGGTAACGCTAATGGAAACGATTATTCTTGATTGGCTGGCGTTAATACTGCGATGGGCGCACATTATAGTCGGGATTGCCTGGATTGGTTCGTCGTTTTACTTCATGTGGCTAGATTCTCATCTTGAAGAGCCCACTGTGTCTGATGAGGAGGTTGAAGGACAACTTTGGATGGTTCACAGCGGCGGTTTTTATCGCGTCGATAAAATTATGGTTGCACCAAAGGTGATGCCGAGGCATTTGCATTGGTTTAAGTGGGAAGCATGGTGGACAGGTGTTACGGGCGTTTTACTTTTAGCTGTCGTATATTATCTTGGCTCTGCCGCATTTTTAATCGATCCCGATATTGCAGATATTTCAAAGATAGAGGCAGTGTCAATTGGTGTCGCTACGTTAGTGATAGGGTGGTTCCTCTACGATGGTATATACATGTCGGAATGGGGAAACAAATACACAAAATTTTCTGGTACAATAGGTTTTGTTGGCCTCTGCGTTGTAAGTTATGGATTAAGCCAGGTACTATCCGGCAGAGCAGCCTACATACATGTTGGGGCTCTCATTGGATTGATTATGGTGCTCAATGTTTGGATCAGGATTATCCCCGGGCAACATAATGTTGTAAACTCTCGTAAAAAGGGCGAAGAACCAGACCCTTCCTATAGCGTGCGGGCAAAACAGAGATCGGTTCATAATAACTACCTGACTTTACCTGTTGTCTTTGTGATGATCAGCAGTCACTACCCAATGACTTTCGGTCATGAAAATAATTGGGCGATATTGATTGCAATTTTTATTATTGGTGGACTAGTACGGCATTGGTTTAATCTGCGTAATGCCGGTTCTGGATCTATATGGCCGGTGCCTGTAGCAATCGCGGCATTAATAATGTTGGCGGGGTATATATCTGTTCCGGGTTTTGTGGGGGGGATGCCTGAACAAACTTCTCGTAAAATCACTTTTAGTGAAGTTCATGCTATCGTAAAAACTCGTTGTACTTCTTGCCATGCTGCTAGGCCTACATATCAGGGGTTCCAGAAACCACCCATGAATATCCGGCTAGAGTCGGAAACAGAAATTAGAAAATACGCATCAAGAATTCAAAAGACTGCTGTTGCAACCAACACGATGCCTCTTGGCAATGTTACTAAAATGACAAAGGAAGAGCGACGAATAATCGGCCAATGGATCACTTCAGGTATGCCCGGTAATTAAATTTGTATAATATTAAAAGAACCCATTGGGCTCAAAATTTTTACGCAGAAATAGAAGCTAAAAAATCAGATTAATAGGGGGAAAAAGCTAACATGGAAGATACCTCTGAACGTTATCAGAAATCATTTCCCGTTTCATGGGAACAGTTGCATCGGGATGCTAAAGCCTTGGCTTGGCGGCTTGCCGATATGGGACCCTGGAATTCAGTTGTTGCTATCACGAGAGGAGGGCTAGTCCCTTCTGCGATAATTGCGCGTGAACTAGAGATTAGAATGATAGATACCATTTGTGTTTCCTCTTATGAACACCAAAGCCAAGGAGGTGTTGAGATCATCAAGGGCATCGAAGGCGGAGGGAACGGTGTTTTGCTGATAGACGATTTGGTGGATACCGGGCGCACGGCAAAGTGTGTCAGGGAGATGTTGCCTGATGCACATTTTGCAACAGTGTATGCGAAGCCGGAGGGCCGACCGATGGTGGATAGCTTTGTAACCGAAGTTAGCCAGGATACGTGGATATTTTTTCCGTGGGATACGGAATTAAGTTTTGTCGAACCCATTGCCAATAATCGTTAATGGCGCATGAAATATGCGTGTAAGAAATCGGCTGGTATAGTTGTTGCTCCACACCATTTGGCTGCGGAAGCTGGCGCTCGCATTCTAGGGGAGGGAGGGAATGCGATAGAGGCAATGATAGCTGCTGCTGCCGCTATTACGGTTGTTTATCCGCATATGAACTCTCTTGGCGGTGATAACTTTATCCTCATTGGTGATGGTGCGATGCCCTTCGCAATAGATGCCTGTGGTGCGGCCGC
>DEBE01000169.1:0-3752 GCA_002348425.1 Alphaproteobacteria bacterium UBA2964
AAGCTGGAAGGCAATGAGCTGTACCACATTGGCGAGATAGACGTAGAAGCCTTCAACGGTGTTGTGGAGATCAAGACCATGTGGCCGACACTTTCAAACAATGACCGTGGGTTCACTGTACGGTCACTGCCAGCAAAGCCTCGCCCCGATCACGTTAGGCAAGTGGCTTTGTATTGGCATTTCTGCAAAAAGAAAAACGAAAACGTGCCAGTAAAACTGGTGTACGCCAACCCGATTGGCTACCGGGTGTTCGACAGTGCCGACTGCGAGGAACTATCGGATGAAGTCTTGCTCCGGGCTATTGACGATCTGGCAAGGATAGGTCGAGCACGGGAAAAGCTTTTAAAAAGAGCAAACAATACTGAAGACCTTTTTGGTTTTATTGAACCCGACTTTTCTCACTGGATGTGGAAGAACAAATCCCCCGAATTTTGGGCGGCAGCGAAGAGGATCTGGCAATGACAAAAGAAGAACTCGCAATAGTCGTGAAGTGGCTGGAAAACCGCTATCAGGATATTCAAAAGGAAAAACTAGTAATTGAGGGAGATAACTTCGCCCACAGCAAAGGCAAGTGGCCTCAATTTGAAGAATATAGCCGCGAAGCAACAGCTTTAAAAATCAGCCTTAATACAGCAAGGGATCAATACAATGAAGCTCATTGAATATTGCGCCGCCTTTTTTATGTTTGCCACCTTCGTCGCAATTTATGTGGTGCTGCCATGACCTATCCATTGACCCCCGGTGCCAAGGGAACCGACACCAGTTTTTATGCGGCTGACTCGATAGCTCCTAAAGCCTCGACGCTAAGAGAAATGTGCAAGTCTGTTTTTCTTGTGGAAGACAGTTTGACGGCTGACGAAGTGGCGGATGTGTTGGGGCAATCAATTCTTTCAATAAGACCGAGGATCACGGAACTGTCGAGGTTGGATTTTTTAGAAGACAGTGGTGATCGAAGACCAAACAGTTCTGGAAAAAAGGCCATTGTGTGGAGGAGAAAATGGAAAACAGATCTTTTCAATTAATGGATAAAGTTCGCGTAAAGGATTTGGGCGGCAACATATTTGCCCGTGGTGTGGTGGTCGGTCGCACGATAGAGGGTGAACCCCGTTTTGACGTGGCAACAAAGCATGAAGTCTTGCTTAATTTAAAAAAGGATCAACTGCAATGACCGTGGTTGAGATAGAGGCATACAAGCCTGACCTGATGGCTGATTGGATAGCGGCCTTGCACGAAATGGATAATCCCGGTTTGGACGGCAAAGCAAATTACGGCACCTACCCAACGCTGAGTGGATGCCTTGCTGCTGTCAAGCCTGTACTGCGCCGACATAACCTTGCAATCATGCAGATGGTCTGTGCTGCTGATGACGGTCAACCTGATCGCTTAGTTACACGGGTTGTCCATGTGTCAGGCAGCTTTATCGAAGACGGTGGGGTGCCGCTTTACTGCGAGAACAAGAACAACCCCCAGAAAATGGGTGGCGCAATAACGTATGCCCGTCGTTATGGATTGCTTGCAATGATTGGTTGCGTTGGGGATGAGGACGACGACGGCATTATTGCAACGCCGTTTAAAGAGCTTCCTAGTCAGCAACAAACACCCGAACAAAAAAAAGTCCATGAAAAGCTTGAGCCAACACCTGTTCGATTGACCTCAGAGGAAATTCCGTTCGATGAAAGTGAAGCTATCGAGGATCACAATGCATGGGTTGCAGACGCGATAGCTGGATTTAAAAAGCACAAGACGATGCTAATGCATAATGCGTGGACAAAGGTTAACAAACCCACACTCGATTTTTTAGAGACAAACAAAAAAGATCTTTACAACAAAGTTTTAAACGCTTGGAAAAAGAAAAAGGAGAATTTAACAAATGAATGACCGTTATAAAGTTATTTTGAAGGGCAGTGGATTTAAAAACGATGATCGTTGGGAAGGTCCAAAACCACTTCAAAAAGGCAAACCAAACTGGTCGGGCAATCGATGTGTTGTCGAGCAGGAAATTAAACCGGGTACATATAGAATTGCTGCTTGGCAATATGAAGACGGTAACGTCTCTTTTCAAATCAGTGAGGACACCCAGCGATTTGAAACGACGGGGGTAGAAAATGATTTCAAATGAACAGTCTTTGTTGGTCAGCGTTGGTGATGCCTGTCGTCTTTTATTTGGACAGAATACAGCGACGGACAAAGCCCGGATTTATCGCATGATCCATTCAAACAAGATTGAAGCAAAAGTCTTTGGTGCTAGAAACTATTATATTCCTCGTACAGAAATTGAACGCATTGCAAGATCGACAGACAGCCTCACTGACTGATCCGCTCTGCGTTTGGCCTACCCCCGGCGAACTGCACTCACTCGTCGGGGGTAAGCATTTTAAAAAGCCTGTTAACTCAGCTCAATTGTTTTGGATGGCAAAAAGATTCCTTGATGCGGCAATCGAAACGCAAAGAAACGAACAAGCCAACGAGACCTAAAGAGGCTTGTCACTACTGTGGCAAGCCCCTCGGTCTTCACGATTGGGTGGTCAATGGTTCTGGTAAAATTCTCCACTACCCAAAATGTTTTGAACTATTTATTCGTT
Source organism: Alphaproteobacteria bacterium UBA2964 (assembly GCA_002348425.1). The sequence continues at coordinate 2,583 of DEBE01000169.1, forward strand.
AACCAATTTTCTCCAAACATTTTCACGCTCTTCGCCGATTGATTTCGTTTCCTGCACGTTTTGCCAGAACTCCTTATAGTGCTGTATGGTTGTATTAATATCGTTGTGGCCCATCAGCTCACAGATCTTGCCTAAGTCACCCTTGTGCTGCACAAAAATCATTGTTGCAAAAACGTGCCTTAAATCATACAGCACGGGTCTATCTGCTTTTTTTAATCCATACTCTTCGCAAGCTGGATACCAGATCTTTGTACGCAGAAAAGCATCCGTGTTATGCATTTGTAGAGTTTGACTTAAAAACACCCGATCATTGTCTGCACTTTTTGGTGAACGTAATCTCCATTCTTTTAATTTTGTAACAAGACTTGGCGGTAACTCCACATCGCGTATTTTAGGATTTTTTTTCAGCGGATTTTTACGAGACGTATCCTTTGGTTCGCCAACGTAAAAATTACCCCAGCCGTCACCCCGGCGAACCGCAACACGGACATGAACAATATTATTGACCAAGTCCAAGCTCGACCATTTGAGTGGAAAAAGTTCATTAGGACGCAGACCTGTGTATGCGAGAAAGTAAAGTGCGAGGGAGTGACACCAAGGAATGTTTCCAACGCTCTGTTCGTTCTCTTCAGCTATTTTGAGAATAGCTTCAAAAACCTTTGGGCTTAGAAATTTCTTTTTCTCAACATCGGCAATAATCTCGTCTTCAGTTCGGTCGTATTTTGTGTGCTGATACTGAAACTGGCAAGGGTTGGCGGTACACCATTTTTCTTTTATGGCTAATTTAAATACGCCACTCAAAGTATTTTTCGCATAATCAAGAGTAACGACTTTCCAGCCCCTGTCCTTTTCAAACCATTTTAAAAAGCTTTCGATAAGCTCTTCAGAAATTTCACTACACTTTAATCTATCTGGCTGAACACGACTTCCGTCAGGTAAATCAAAAACGCGAGGTTTCGTTTCGTAGATGTATCCGTTTCTGTTTTTTTGATACCGACCACCCTCTTTAAATTTCCAGTGATCAGCTGGCAAGTGAGCCAACTCCTTTTTCACTTTGCGATTTTTTACATCTATAAATGTTCGGACTTGAGCGCAATTAGAACGAGCTGTCTGGTGGGTGATAGATCCGTTGGCGGCGGCTTCCATTTGTTTTTTACAATATAAATTAAT
>DEBE01000169.1:4175-5913 GCA_002348425.1 Alphaproteobacteria bacterium UBA2964
GTCGCCTTCCACTCAGGTGTTTTACCTTTTACACGGACGCAATATGCTCGACGACCTCGCTTTACTTTTGAAGCTATTGGTCCTTTCGCGGTAACCTGCAATCCGATATTATTTGCATTGCTCACTTTGTGTTCAGCAATAATTTTAGGCTTTGTCATGTTCTTTCTCCTCTATTTGTTACATTATAGTTACTATAATAGTAACCAATGGTATATATTTCAAGGGGAAAAAGTTTCCGAATTGTTTCCTTTCTTAACAAAACCGCAGAAAACTGCGACGACAATTTTAATGTGGGATGATTATTCCTACGTTATTTAGCTTACTATAAGGTCACTAACCCACGGAAACCTTGCCCTTGCATAGCAGAATACAGCCATTTAAACGCATAGTAAACTAAGTATTAAAATTTTTTGTTTCCCGTCTGTTTCCCAAACAGAGATAGATTATTCTGTAAACAATAATGCTCAGTTAACGGCCTCGTTTCCACGTCAAAAATTCCGCGCCTTCGGACAGATCAGCGAATGGCTTGATTCGGCAGTTAGGTGGGGCAGTGGGATCAATAACAAATATTATACTAGACCCATATTGCTCCTCGGAAAACTGATGGCGGTGGGCAAACTCATCGTGGAATTTATAGCCTCTGGCTCTTGCTAGATTAATGACTTTGCCACTGTCTGTTTCCTCCTGCGCCAAGGCCCACGTATGATGGTGTCCAGCTACATAGATGTCTGCTTCTTCATTCCACAAAGAGGCTCGTTTCTGTCCCTGTAGTTTATTGTAAATGCTGGTGCCTTTGTGATTATGAGCCGCATCGACTCGAATAGTCGAGGATGGGAAGACAAGCTGAAACTTTGCTTGCCAATCAACCATTGGTATTTGTTTGACGTTTATAGCTTTTAAATAGGTCGAAAATTCACTGTGCATGGTATCGTGGTTGCCATGCAGCCAACAGAGCCAAGGAATATTCGCTTCTTTAAGGAACCATCGAGCAAGCTGTCGTTCAGTCTTGCGGCTGATGTCTTCTTCCGCATATAGAGCTGTTAAACGACCGCCCCAGTTATTGGTGGTATCGCCAATGTTTACACAGCCCATACCGCCAGTCGTGGACATTATTTCAACGTCTCTTTCGAGTAACGCCCAATTCGTATGAGTTCCTAAGTGCGGATCACCAACCACGCACAGCCCGAATGGATCATCTGACTTGATCTTAATTTTAAACCAGCGTTTTGCTTGCTCATGTTCGTGTTTTTTCTCCCACCGTTTTTTAAGGTGGGCAATAATTTCTTCTGTGCTGATATTCTCGTCAGGAAATTCGGGGAGGCTAACGTCATCAGTTTGAGTTTTAGGTTGTTCGCCTAGTATATCTCTTGCCCGTTGATAGCGCGACTCGAATGTCGAGCGTTTTAAGTCCGTGTGCCTTGAAGCTTCCGAAACGCTTCCGTGTTGTTCAACTAAATTTAAAACGTCTTGTAGTTCTTCTTCGGTCAGACTTTTTGCAGCCATTTAACCCCGCAATCTCGCTGCCAACCTATTTGCTCGATTTGGAACCTGCGTAGCAAATTTGCTGTCCAGTAACTCCTCGGCAGCAGTCGAATAGTCGTCAGCAGATAATGCAGACAACATCCGATTAAATCCTGATAGAGCCGGGTAGCCCATTTGAAAACACAATTCAGTGATCACACGCTTAACTCGATCTGGCTGGCGGTCGTACCAATACCAATTTTCGCACTCTTTAATC
>DEBE01000187.1 GCA_002348425.1 Alphaproteobacteria bacterium UBA2964
CTGCAATATCATAGTCTTTTTACTTCTGAACAAAGAGAGAAAGCGGGGGATGGAGCCTATATTATTGTAAGAGATTCTACATGCCGGCTTTTTGGATACCATGGACTGCTAGCAGAAAATGGTGCATTTAGTTTAGACCACATGTTTGGATTCTAGGATTGTAAAGATTATGACAAAGGAATTTCGTACGCCTGTATTAATTATAGGTTCTGGACCAGCCGGATACACGGCAGCAATTTATACCGCACGCGCGAATCTGAACCCTCACCTTGTGACAGGAATGGATACTGGTGGGCAAATGACTATAACAACCGATGTCGAGAATTACCCTGGTTTTGCCGAAGTTATTCAGGGCCCATGGCTCATGGAAGAAATGCAAGGTCAGGCCTCTACGGTCGGAACACAAATTCATACTGACCTGATCACAGAAGTTGACTTCACTACCAAACCATTTAGGTGCATAGCTGATTCCGGGGATATTTATATTTCTGAAACTGTTATTATTTCGACGGGAGCGCAAGCTCGTTGGTTGGGTCTTCCCTCTGAAGAAAAATTCATGGGATTTGGAGTTTCCGCTTGTGCAACTTGCGATGGTTTTTTTTACAGGAACAAAGAAGTAGCTGTTATTGGGGGAGGAAATACTGCAGTAGAAGAAGCACTTTATTTAACTAACCACGCAACAAAGGTAACCCTCATCCATCGAAGAAACGAGTTGCGAGCTGAGAAGATTTTACAAGAACGTTTATTTGCTCATAAAAAAATTGACGTGCTTTGGGATACAGTAGCGGCGGATATTATTGGTAACGAAAGCCCTTTGGGGGTAACAGGTTTAAAACTTAGAAATATTAAGACAAAAGAAAATTTTAACCTAAAAGTAGATGGCGTTTTCGTTGCAATTGGGCATGATCCAGCGACAAAACTTTTTACTGGGCACCTTGAAATGGATGAAGAAGGCTATATCATAACGGCTCCAGACAGCACGAAGACAAGTATTCCTGGAATCTTTGCCGCGGGTGATGTTCAGGATAAAATATATAGACAAGCAGTTACAGCGGCTGGCACCGGATGCATGGCCGCCCTTGAAGCTGAACATTACCTCGCTAATAATAGTCTAAAATAGAATTTTTAAGAGATACGGGACCTGTTTGATCAAATCATCAAGAGGAGACGAGGGATATGGACTGGGATAAGCTAAGAATATTCCATGCTGTGTCGGAAGCAGGCAGTTTCACTCATGCAGGTGACAGATTAAACCTAACCCAATCCTCCGTAAGTCGTCAGATAAGCGGACTAGAAGAAGAGCTTGGTGTTCCCCTATTTCACCGTCACGCCCGCGGTTTGAAATTGACTGAGCAAGGTGAAACCCTCTACAGGGCAGCCCAAGAAATTGCCGGAAAATTAACCACTGCTGAATCTTTGATGACCGAGTCAATGGAGAGGCCGCGTGGCCCCTTAAGGATAACTACAACAGTAGCGTTCGGCTCTATGTGGTTAACGGAACGGCTGAAGGATTTCTTGGAGATGTATCCAGAAATAGAAGTATCATTGATACTTCGTGAAGATGAACTAAATCTTAGTATGCGCCAGGCCGATGTCGCAATAAGACTAGCACTCCCACAGCAACCTGACCTAATTCAGCGTCACTTATTTGATTTACGCCACGGCGCTTTTGCCGCACCCGCATATTTGGAACAATACGGCATGCCGCATTCCCTTGATGATCTCGAGGTACACCGATTGATCGCTTATGATGAAACTTACCATCCTCCGTTTACCAATATAAACTGGCTTCTAGATGCGGGACTGGATGATAATTTTCAAAGAAAACCTGTTATACGCGTAAACAATCTTTACGCGATGTATAGAGCAGCTGCAAATGCGATGGGCATCGCTTCTTTACCGGATTATATGGTAAGCTTAACTAGTGGTCTCATTCCAGTTTTACCAAAATACAAGGGGCCCGTTCATCGGGCATATTTTGTTTATCCTGAAGAATTGCGACATTCAAGACGAGTGGCAGTATTTCGTGACTTTTTATTACGCCGTATTGGCGAAGATAGAAAATAACTCCTTGTTTTTATTACAAAATATATATAGCTATGCATGATATGCATAGCTGGGTTGCTTATTTAATTATAGCCTGAAAATACAAAACATTTTATGTAAGCGCAGTCGTTACCAATGTTTAATTATAAATGTTTGTAACTGCTTTTTTTCTGACAATATTCGTTGGTGAATACGTTGGAAATTTTATCCGGATGCAATATTCGGGTCAGGGTCTTCGGATCCTTCGTCAATAGACGTAAAGCCTCCCTGTTACCTTGCCGGGCGTTCGCGCCCGGCATTTTTTTTACAAAATAAACCTGCCGAATGAAAACGTAGACGAATTGAATATAAAATCGTAAAATACTTAGCTTTAAAAATAATAAATATCAGGCCAACATAATGATTAATGTAACTCCAGTTTCCGATGTTATGGGTGCGGAAATCACTGAGATAAACTTAGAAAATCCGATAAAAGAGGATTTAAAGGTAGTGTTACAGAAAGCCTTGCTCAAATATCAGGTGTTGGTAATTAGGGAACAAAATTTAACACCTGATTTACAGGTTAAATTCTCGAGTATTTGGGGTAAATTAGAAACACCGTCCAATATTGAATATACAACAAAAGAATCTTCCAAAGTAATGATACTTTCAAACGAAATAAACCCAGATGGCTCTGCTGTTGGGGTGGTGGATGGAGGAGATTTTTGGCATTCCGACTCTTCACATATTGAAATACCATCCATGGTAACAATTCTTCAATCTATCAAGAACCCTGAGAAAGGCGGCGATACAGAGTTTTGTAATATGGTTGCCGTTTATAATTCTTTGCCCGAATCTTTAAAAGTTAAGATCGAGAATCTCTATGGTATTCACCATGTCAGTAAGTTAAATAATAAAAGGGTTACAATTTCACCCGGCCGGCCGGGAGCAAAAGATTTTTATGAAGCCCAAGCTAAAACTCGACCAGCAGTGCTCCAACCACTTGTTTTAAAACACCCGGAGACTGGTCAGAAATCTCTCTATTGTTCTCCGCGTTTTACAATTGGGATAGAGGGTATGACCGAGAATGAGGCGGATCCAATTCTTGAAAAATTATTCGCACCCATTACTGACCGCAAAAGACCCTACCATTACCGGCATAAATATAAGAATAACGACCTTGTTTTATGGGATAACCGATGCGTATGCCATCGCGCAGTAGGAGGATATGGACTACCGGATATTAGACGAATGCACCGAACTGTCATCGCCGGTACCGACGCTTATAATTTACAACAAACCTCATCTTCTCAGTAGTATAAACTTTCCCCCTTTAAACCACGATAGAGACCGGAGACTTGTTCCTCATAGCCATTATAAATTAATGTTTTTATTCTTTTACCTCCGCCCCCAAGCACGCGTTCAGTTTCTTGTGACCATCGAGCATGAGGCACCTTTGGATTCACATTAGCCCAAAAACCATACTCTTCGCTCTGCACTGTTTCCCAGAAACTCACCGGGCGTTTATCCGTAAAACTAAAACGAACAATAGATTTAATTGATTTAAATCCGTACTTCCACGGCACCACTAATCGAAGTGGGGCACCCATCTGTTTGGGAAGCGGTTTCCCGTAAGCCCCAACCCCAATCAGCGTTAACTCGTTAGCAGCCTCACCGATCGTCAAACCCTCTCTATATGGCCAAGGATACCAAAATTGTTTTTGCCCCTTTGCAATAACGGGATTCATAAATGTTTCCATGACAACATATTTTGCTTTTTTTAGTGGCCGAGAAAAATTTATAAGATCCCGCATAGGAAACCCTATCCATGGTAAAGCCATCGACCACGCCTCCACACAACGAAACCGGTAAAGCCGTTCTTCAAGCTGCATTTTAGATATAAGAGTATGTGCATCAATTATGATTGGCTTTTCAACCATTCCATCAATTGTCACCGTCCACGGCTTCGTCAGCAGCTTTTGTGCATCTTTGGAAATTAACTTGTGCGAACCAAACTCGTAAAAGTTATTGTAAGTTGTGACATCTTTTTCGTTATTTAAAGGTCGGTCAAGTTCATATTTGAGATTGCGTTTTACTGAAAATGAACTGGGTTTCAAGCCTCCTGTCGATGCAACGGCACTGCCTACAATTTTTGGAGAGATAGTTGTTAGGATCGACGAAATACCAATCGTTTTTAATATGGCTCGTCTATTCTTAAAGGCGGACTCCGGCGTTATTAGATTTTCGGAAATTGACCAAGAAGGTTTTGATTTAGTTAGCATAATTGGAATCCTAAATTGCTTATACTAGAAAAGCCGATTTACTTAATATTACGATGAAAAGCTCTTAAAAGTTTTTAAGTTCCTTTGATTTCTTTTTAACTCAGCTAACCATTAAATTACCTCAGTCAAAGCCTATTTTTCTCAAAATTTCAGAAGTTTATTGATCTTATCTATTGAAATTTATGTTAAGGAATCACAAAATCGCTGGATCCTTTTACAGGCCTCACTTAGAAGCTCCTCCGAGGTGGCATAGGAAATCCGGAAGTATGGTTCTAGCCCAAACGCTGCTCCCTGTACTACTGCCACGCCTTCTGCTTCTAGAAGTTCAGATACAAAAACTGTATCATTTTCAATATATTTTCCATCTGGTGTTTTTTTTCCGATCGTTCCTCTACAGCTCGGATAAACATAAAATGCACCTTCAGGCAAAAGGCAAGAAATTCCTTTAGCTTGATTTAACATTTTGACAACCAAGTCACGGCGCTTTCGAAATGCGCCCAACCATTCCGGCAAGAAATCCATAGAACCATTTAAAGCGGCCGCAGCGGCTGCTTGGCTTATTGAGCTAGTATGAGTCGTACTCTGTGATTGAATATTATTCATTGCCTTAATCAACTCTATCGGCCCAGCCCCGTAGCCAACGCGCCAACCGGTCATCGAGAATACTTTGGAATGGCCATTCAAGGTAAGAGTTCGACTTGATAGACCTGGTTCCACTTCTAGGGGAGTAGAAAAACTAAAATCGTCATAAATTACGTGTTCATATATATCATCCGTCATTAACCACACTGAATCATGTGACATTAGGACATCTGTTAACTCTTTCAGCTCATTCTTGGTGTACGCAGCTCCTGTAGGATTACTCGGTGAGTTGAGCATGACCCACCTCGTTTTAGGGGTAATCGCCGCATTTAACTGACTAGCAGTAATTTTAAATCCACATTCTTCCCGACCAGTAACGAAAACAGGCGTTCCCTCCGCCAATGCAACTATATCTGGATAAGAAACCCAATATGGTGCAGGAATTATAACTTCATCCCCACTATTCAAGGATGCCATAAAAGCATTAAAAATTATCTGCTTACCGCCACATCCGACCGTTATTTGATCAGATGTAAAAGAGAGACCATTTTCCCGTTGAAATTTATCACAGATAGCCTGACGTAATTTCATGCTACCTTGTACGGGTGTATATTTTGTATCCCCGGCTTTTAAGGCTTCAATGGCTGCCTCTTTTATATATTCAGGCGTATCGAAATCTGGTTCGCCTGCGCCGAGACCAATAATATCCCTGCCAGCCGCTTTCAATTCACTGACTTTTGCTGTCAAGGTATTGGTAGCCGAAGGCTTAATACGCGACATTCGAGAGGCAACTATAGACATCGGTTTTTCCCGCTAAATGTCAAAAAATGACTAAAAACATAATTGAACAACAAACCAAAGCCCATCAAAAAAAACTTTTACTCACCTTCTATAAGGCCATCTAACAATCTGCGAGCCTGAAGCACCCCTGCATCTGCGTTTATATCTACTGTGGTTTTATGAGAACCTAGGCGTTTCATTCGATCCTGCTGTGTTTCAATGATAATAACATCTTCAGCAAATGCTGTACTAGTGGCGTTAGCTAGTTTTTCAGTTAAAGTATCATCTTCAAGTCTAAAATTACGCGCGTGATGCCAAAAATAATGCGTGGTATTTTCAGTCTCAGGAGTCAAAGTATGATTAGAAAACATTGTAACACCCTGAGATCTGTTTCCTTCCTGTGCCCCTGTTCCAGCCAATGCACAACCAACGTCTATCATAAAATGTGTTGGCTCTAAGTAATGTATCAGTTGCCATCGATCAACTTTATCATCCTCTCTGAAATTGCCAACCATTCGAAACATTGCTGGGGCTGGTTCATCAAATATCCAGCGTTCGACATGAATTTGATTGTCATTTCGGGTTACCTTTACTGGAAAATTGGCCACACCATCAGTTCCCAACGTGGAAGCATGTACATAAGCAACATGGGAAAGATCAAGTAAATTATCAATTAGAAGCCGATAATTACCTTTTACATAAAAATAATCACCTACGGCCACCCAGTTTGGGTCTTCATTCCAATGAAAATCGGGTATCAGACCCTCATCTGCGAGCTCTGGATCTCCTGGCCAAATCCAAATATAACGCCATTTCTCTACCACCGGATAACACCTAACGCTAGCTCCGGGCGGAATAACTTTTTGTCCTGGTACCAAGACACAATAACCATTTATATCAAATTCAAGCCCATGGTAGGGACACTGGATATGATCATTTATTACTCGGCCTTCTGAAAGAGCCATGTAACGATGCGCACAGCTATCCTCTAGAGCCGCAGGTATCCCATTTCGGTCACGAAAAAATACTACTGGCTCGTCCATAATTGTACGAGCGAGAGGCTGATCCGTAATTTCGTGGTTCCACGCAGCCACATACCAACGATTTTTCAGATAATCAGACATACCTTTTATCTTTTAATTAGAAATTTAAAATAAGCCAGCCTTCGTTATTATAAAATTATAGTAGTTATATTGACATAAAAATTTTATGGACACTGGAAATTGACTTATCAAACTACATATAGAAGATGATGATCGTAAAGTTTAATAGCCAACCAACACAAATTTCTAATGCTAATTTTAAACTTGTTTCTAATTTTGAGCCGGCTGGTGACCAACCATCAGCTATATCAGAATTAGTCAGAGGTATCAAAAATGAGGAGAGAGATCAGGTTCTACTAGGTGTTACTGGTTCAGGAAAAACTTTCACGATAGCAAAGGTCATCGAATCTCTTGCTAGGCCAACTTTGATACTGGCTCCCAACAAAACATTGGCGGCGCAACTTTATGGAGAGATGAAAAATTTTTTCCCTAATAATGCTATAGAATATTTCGTTTCTTATTATGACTACTATCAACCAGAAGCATATGTACCACGAACTGATACCTATATTGAGAAAGATGCTTCAGTAAATGAGCAAATCGATAGAATGCGTCACTCTGCGACCCGTGGGCTTCTGGAAAGAAGGGATGTAGTGATTGTTGCCTCAGTATCCTGCATTTATGGTAT
>DEBE01000116.1 GCA_002348425.1 Alphaproteobacteria bacterium UBA2964
CGCCTGCATTCCTTTTCGTCGAAAGGATTCATTTCCAATAGTCGCACGAAACTCCGCAGACTTAGATGAAAGAATATATAAAAAGTTTGGAAAGGTACTTCCTAACTGAGAGTTTGCAGAATTTTTTAAAAAAAACGGGGCCTATAAGCCCCGTTTTCCTTACGTTATCAAATATAAATTTATAACTTGCAAACACCCTCGGATTTCGCTTGTTCTATAACCTCAAGCACTTTAGGCGGTGACATTGGCAAGGAAGTTGGGCGGATACCTACTGCATCACCAACCGCGTTGCCTACCGCGGCCATGGTTGGAACAACCGGCACTTCTCCTACCCCCCGAAGTCCAAATGGGTGAGCCGGATTAGGTACTTCTACCATTATCGTCTCAACCATTGGCACGTCTGAAGCTACTGGCATACGATAATCAAGAAAACCAGCGTTTTGCAATCGACCGTCCTCACCATAAATATATTCTTCATTAAGCGCCCAACCAACGCCCTGAATGGCTCCTCCTTGAACTTGACCTTCAACTTGAAGCGGGTGAATTGCCTTACCAACATCTTGAACAACCGTATAGCGGGTCACATCCGTTCGTCCTGTGGTCTCGTCGACTTTGACATCTACGATATTTACTGCAAAACCAGGACCAGCACCGGTTACATTCATTTCCGTATGACCACAGATTGCTCCATGGCTCATCGTGGTTTGTTTGCAAATATCAGCAATGGATAAAGGTTCGAAGTCGCCAACATTGGCACTAGCCGGTCGGCACATACCCTCTTCGAAGACGACCCCATCTTCGGGTACATCCCAGATCTCCGAAGCACGCCGCCTTAACTCCGCGATACATTTTCTGGCAGAATCGACAATTACCATTCCTACGGAAAAGGTGGTGCGACTACCAGCAGTAACTCGATTAAAACCTAGTGAGTTGGTATCCGCCATTTTAACACGCACCTGATCGACAGGAATTCCTAGCTCTTCTGCTGCCATCATACTTATGGAGATACGAGATCCAGCAACATCAGCGGTGCCAACAGCAATTGTAACCGTGCCGTCGGGAGCTAAATTCAAGGATGCAGCCGTCTCTCCGCCCCTATTAAACCAAAAGCCTGTAGAAATACCGCGGCCCTCCCCTTCTTTAACGGGAGACTTATAATGATCACATTCTTTGGCTTTTTTGAGAGTTTCAATAAAGCCGATAGGACCCCAAGTATCTCCATAGATTGTCGTATGCCCATCTTCAGCAGCATTCTTAAGACGGAAATCAATGGGATCCATCTCAATTTTTCTTGCCATTTCATCAATGACACCTTCAACTCCGAAAACTATTTGAGGCACGCAGGGAGCTCGGAAAGATGCGACTTTTTGACGATTTGACAGCACTTCATATGCCACTACGTCCACATTTTTTATATCATAGCGCGTAAACATCGCATTCGGCGCATTAAAATACATTGATCCGGCGAATGGTCCCGCCTGAAAGACCATATCAGCGTGGGCTGCAGTAATGGTACCATCTTTCTTACACCCCATCTTAATCGTGTAATTTGTGCCCGAAACCGGACCTGTCCCGCGAAAAACCTCAATCCGAGAAAGGACAATCTTTACCGCGCGGGAAGCCTTCTTAGACAGCAAAATAGCAATTGGCTCTCCATAGAAACCTGTTTTGCCCCCGAACCCTCCGCCGAGTTCCGACTGCTGAACGTTAATTTTATTACAATCAATATCGAGAATAGCTGACAAGCGATCTCTGTAAACAAAGGGAGCCTGTGTGCAACACCAAAGTTCAACTTGCCCGTCTTCGGAATAATCTGCAATACAGGCCTGCGGTTCAATATAACCTTGATGCATGGGTTTACTATCAAAGCTCCGCTCAACTATAAGGTCTGCATCCTCAAATCCTGCCTCAATATCACCAAGCTGGGTTACCATTCTTTCTGTGACGTTTGTAGGCTTATCTTCTTCTTTTTCGGCACCCTTTGTCCTTAGATAATCATGCAAAATAGGAGCATCAGGAGCCATTGCCTCCACGGGGTCTATAACGTGTGGCAAAACTTCATAGTCTACTTCAATTAGCTTCAAAGCCTTTCTAGCCACCCTTTCACTGGTGGCAGCCACCGCAGCAACTGGATGCCCATCATATAAGGCCTTTTCACGGGCCATCATATTTCGGGTCATATCCCCGGCACCTGTTCCCTCCTTCTTATCAGGAAAATCATCACGGGTGACCACAGACTTAACTCCGGGTAAGGCCTCGGCCTTACTAGTATCGATTGATTTTATCAACGCATGTGCATGGGGGCTACGTAAGATCTTGCCTACCAGCATTCCGGGCAGAAACGCGTCCGCACCGAATTTCGCACGACCTGTTACCTTATCAAGACCATCGTGCTTTACCGGGTTAGTACCGACAACTTTAAGTTCCGCATTTGGGTCAAACCCACTTTCTTCAAGGATAGTAGCCATAATTAGTCCCCTCTCATTTCTGCAGCTGCTGACTGCACAGAACGAATGATTTTATCATATCCGGTACACCGGCAGAGATTGCCAGCTAACCAGAACCTAATTTCAGTTTCAGTCGGGTCTGGATTTTTTTCCAGCAGGGCCTTAGCCGCTACAAGAATACCAGGCGTACAGATGCCACATTGTAAACCATTAATTTCTAAAAAATGGCGTTGTAGTGGATGTAATTCTTCGGCTGAAGGTGCCATACCCTCTATTGTTTCTATTTCTTTACCATCAGACTCAACTCCGAGAACCAGACAAGAACATACCAATTCTCCGTCCAGAGTAATGCTGCAAGCACCACAGTCCCCGGTTGAGCAGCCCTCCTTAGTCCCGGTTAATTCTAACTCGTTCCGGAGAACGTCAACCAATGACTGATCAGGTTCACATAGAAACTCGTATTCATCTCCATTTATCGTCGTTGTGACGTGACTTCTTTTTGCCATCAGTTTTCTCTCGCTCGTTCTAATGCAATTTTTGCCGCACGCTGCGCGATTACAGACGCTGTTTTAATTCTGTATTCCTTGGACCCGCGCTTATCTGATATTGGGTTACAAGCAGCGCTGCAAGCCTCACCCATTTTGGCAAGCGCTAAATCGTCTACTTTAGTTCCTATTAATGCATCTGAAGCCTCAGAGACAAGCAAGGGTGTGGGCGCTACCGCCCCCAATGCAACTCGAGCAGCAATGCAGTTACCATCATCATCTAAGGTGATATTTACTCCCGCTCCTACAACTGCAATATCCATTTCTGTTCGCGGCGTCAGGCGCAGATAGGCATCTCCAGAATGAGGTGGACGCTTCGGCATCGTAAATGAAATTATTATCTCACCCGGGCTCAGTGAAGTCTTGCCGGGTCCTACGACGATATCTTCAACAGGTGCCTCACGTGACCCATCAGGGCCAACGATGTTGCAAATTGCACCGGCCGCTATCATCGCAGGTGTGCTATCAGCGGCTGGTGAAGCATTGCATAAGTTACCACCTACGCTGGCACGACCCTTAACTTGGATGGAACCTATCAACGCAACACCATCAATAACTCCCGGCCAAGTCGAGGAAAAACCCGCATCGTCGACAAGGCTCATACCCGATGTTGCAGCGCCAAAGGTATAGGAACCATCAGATTCTGAAATTCCCCTTGTACCAGGTATGTTTTTGATATCAACGATGACACCGGGTTCAATCAGGTCTGCGTGTACCTGAACCATTACATCGGTACCACCGGCAAAAATTTTTCCGTTACTGCCTGCTTCAGCAAGCAAAGAGACTGCTAAATCCGATGATTTCGGAGCTTCGTAACGCACATCATCCATTGCTGCGGATCTCCCCTTTTTTTTTAATTAAGTCTTTAAAACTCTTCATGCCTAATCATGGACCAACCTGTTCACGAAAACCAGCCCCATAAGGCATAAAACAGCAGGTTTTATTAAACTCGAAAGACATGACCTCGTTTCCGACCTTGTGACATAGGCAAAAATAACTCGTCTAGCGAAATTTCTCTCCTAATCATCCCCTGCTCGTGGGAGTAACCTACTAATTTAGTGAGCTGATTTTCATTGTCCAATGTCATACCATATTGCCAGGGATCACTGCCCAGTAAACTCTCCTGCTCCTCCCAAGCTTCCCTATACCACGCCAAGGGCACAATTCTAGGGTTGACCATACGCCTCATTGCCAAATCTTTGGCCTCATTGAAGGCGTGAAATAAGTTTAAGGGTACCCAAGGATGTTTCTCAACAATTTCTCTTTTTATTCCGAGAACATGCATGATAGGAAAAATTCGTGTTCGAGTGAAATATGAGATTTCCTCTTCTTTAAAATTCGGAAACAATCGCCCAACGCGAGGATCTTTATCCACAAGCGGCTTGATCAAATCAGGATGTAAAACAGCATCGAGTTCTCCCTCTGCAAGCATAGATTCAACTGATTTGTCGTTCGGTAATCGTGTTAATTTTAAATTTTCAGGAGTTTCAAATTCGATACTTTCATCTAGCTCCGAGAACCACTCAATTGAACGGTGCGGCACACCGTATTCATGTTCTAAAATACCTCTCATCCATAATTGTGCGCTTGACTGAAACTGTTTCACTCCCATTTTACATCCAATAAGATCTTTGGGGCTTTTGAACCCTTTTGTGGTATTAATAAACATAAAACCATGTCGAAATCGGCGATGTAAAAATACGGGAATACCATCAAAAGGCATGCCCTGGTCACGAGCCACTAAATAAGAAGAACAAGAGCACTCGGCAACATCAAAATCTTGGTTACGCAAAAACCGCCAATGGCGTGTCGTAGAGTCCATTTTTGTAAGAATATTTAGTTTTATTCCATCTGGCTCTACTGTTCCCTCCTTAAGGGCGCGGACAATTTCATAATCGCCCATCGCCAATGTTAATTCTATTTTCTGTCCCATTGTCTAAGTCTCCTAGCAAAAAAGGGCAAAAATTAAACCAATCAAAAAGAAAAATCTGATTAAATACTTTTTAGAATTTCTTTCATCCTTTGCGGTGTAACAGGAAGCTGGGTAATAGCCCCCGGAATACCAACAGCTTGGTCAATTGCACCTGCAATTGCTGCCCCAACACCGTTTATACCCCCCTCGCCGCCTCCCTTAAGACCCAACAAATTATGCGGGCTAGGAGCATCTTCTGTAATCAAACATTCAATTTTAGGAATACAATCTAGGGTAGGAATTAGGTAGTCTGCGAATGTAACCGCCATAGGCTCTCCTTCGGAATTATAAACAAATTCTTCGTAGAGCGCTCCACCAATACCTTGCACACAACCGCCAATAAGCTGACCCTCCAGAAGCATCTCATTGACCATACATCCTACGTCATAAGCTACCATAAACCGCTCGACATCAATTAAACCCGTATCGGGATCAACTTTCACAACAGCAAAATGAATCCCGTACGGGAAAGCAGACTCTTTTGTGTGATGAAAATCTTCGGCCTCTAACTTACCGTCATTGCGCCGCGCGACTTCTGCAAGCGTTATAGAAGGCCCGGTTGGATTGTCTGAAACCCTTATGACCCCCTCCACAATATGAAGGCTTTCAGCAGGCAACTGTAACATTTCAGCCGCTAGGTCTAATGCCTTATTACGCAAGGAAAGTGCCGTAATGTTTACCGCACTGCCGGTCATAACCGTTGCCCTTGCTGCATGAGCGCCAATTCCATAGGGTATCAATTTAGTTTGCCCATGTACTACATTTATGCGTTTGTAATCTACCCCAAGAGCGTTGGCACAGATTTGT
>DEBE01000147.1 GCA_002348425.1 Alphaproteobacteria bacterium UBA2964
TTTAAAAGATGAGGCATCACTACCCATTTTAGTCGATCAGGCGCCTGCTTCCATATACTGACAAGCCATCGGTTATATGAACGGATAAGCGCATATTCAACTTGCGGCGTCTGAGTCCAGGGCCTTAAAAATACCGTGGGATACAAGACCTGTACATCAATGCCTAACTCATCCATGTGTTTCAAACGACCGGAGATATCCTCCATTTCTCGAGAGGTCTTCGCTGTATCAGCACCCACATTACCTTCCTTCGGTAACATTCGGTTATCGAGGTACCAAAACTCTCGCTGATGTATACCTCCCTGACTTGAAATAGATCTATTATCTTTGGATTGGACAACAAGTGGACGATATCGCTCATATTCTGGTTCTAAAAATTCAAATGTCGCCTCACACTCAACTACATGCGCGTCAGCATCAATCGACCCCATCTTTCACTCCTCTTTACTTAAACTGGTATTTGGTTCACAGAATACAGAAAAAAACTTAATAGAAATACCCACAGTTTATTTAAACATCGAATGACATTATGTTATGACGAAAACCAAGATTAAAGTCTGTTGAATGGTTGAATAATGAAAAAAAGACCTAATTTTCTTCTCATCATGACAGACCAGCATCGCGCTGATTATTTAGGATGTGCTGGACACCCTATACTCAAGACCCCTCATATTGATTCAATTGCAAAATCCGGGGTCCAGTTTAACCGATTTTATGTTTCTAACCCTGTTTGCATGCCAAACCGAGCAACACTAATGACTGGTCGCACCCCTTCAGCCCATGGTGTACGTCAAAATGGTATACCCTTACCTCTTTCGGCTAACACCTTTGTGGAGATGCTAAGGAATGCCGGCTACCAAACAGGGCTTGTAGGTAAAAGTCATCTCCAAAATTTCACTTCCCATCCACCAATAAACTCTAATAAAGAAATAAGGGATGGCTACGTGGCACCCGCCGCAGAATTAAAGGAGGCGTTGAAAGGCACTTTTATGGACGGCAAATATAATCAGGAACGACCCGATTTTTGGGACAACCCTGATGCTAGCTTAGAACTCCCATTTTACGGCTATGAGCATGTAGATTTATGTTTTGGACACGGTGATGAGTGCGGTGGAGACTACTACTGGTGGCTCAAGAGCCAGAGAAAAGATGCTGACGACCTCATTGGTGCCAAAAATGGATTAGAACACCACTATTCTGTTCTTCAAGCTTGGCGGACCAAGGTACCCGAGAAGCTTTACCCAACCGCCTGGATTGCTGATCATGCTAATAAATATATTCGAGAATATGCTAAATCTAAGAGAAACCGGCCTTTTTATCTCGTAGCTTCTTTCCCAGACCCCCATCATCCATTCACGCCTCCCGGAAAGTATTGGGACATGTACAAGCCAGAACAGATGGACGTTCCCGAAGCATATAATGTTAATGATTGGGAAGCACCGCCGC
The DNA here is from genome assembly GCA_002348425.1 of Alphaproteobacteria bacterium UBA2964. The sequence goes on from DEBE01000147.1 coordinate 1,447, forward strand.
ATGTCAAGGCCCTGCTCGATCGTCGCGATGAGGGTTTACCTCCGGAAGACGGAATTATGTCTTACGGTATCAATTTGCAGCAGGCTTTAGAGGCACGGGCGTTAACTTGTGGCATGATATCAATGGTTGATGATGGTGTGGGTAAAATATTGTCTGCTTTAAAGTCCAATGGTTTAGAGGACAATACAATTGTTATGTTTACTAGCGATCACGGTGATCACCTTGGGGACCATTGCCTATTGCGCAAAGGTCCGGCGCATTATCGAGAATTAGTTCGGGTGGCTTTTCTCTGGTCTGATCCAGAGAGCGATGTTGCCGGCGCTGAAACGGAGGCACTTTCTGGTACAATTGATATATCTGCTACCGTTCTAGACAGAGCAAGAGTTCTGCCTTTTAATGGTCTGCAGGGGAAAAGCTTGTTGTCAGTCGCAGACAATCCTCAATCTCTAGGACCTCGTGACGCAATTCTGATAGAAGAAGATAATCAACGGAGTTTACCAGTGCTCGGACAGGATCCGAAGGCGCGCACATTAATAACTCAACAATGGCGCCTCTCCGTTTACCATGGGCATGATTGGGGCGAACTGTATGACCTTAATAATGATCCAGGGGAGCTAAAAAACCTGTGGGATAAAAAAGATTACCGGGATATAAAAATGTCTTTATTCGAAAGACTAATTCAGGAACAAATAGCTTTGAACGACACCTCGCCTTTACCCCTTGGTCGAGCATGAGGAGCTCAAGGATGGATGCGTTAACCGAAGATATACTGCTTTTCTGGTTTGGCACAACTGACATGAGCTCGCCCATAGAAAAGCGACAAATATGGTTCCGTTCTACGCCTGATTTTGACAGGGAATTGATTGAAAATTACGCCGAGATACACGAGAGAGCATACACTGGTGATCTTGATTACCTGAAGGCTACCGGAGTTGATTGCTTGGCATTAATTATTTGTCTAGATCAGTTCCCACGTAATATTTATCGGGGCACACCGCGCGCATTTTCTGCCGACCTTAAGGCCCGGCAATTGACCAAGTTTGCTCTTGATAATGGGTTTGATGAGGGGTGGAGTAAATGGCCACGTATCTTTATGTATTTGCCGCTCGAACATAGTGAAATACTAGCCGACCATGAAATCGCGCTACCGTTATATAAGGCAGTAGCAGAGAATGAATCAATAAAATCTGCCCAAGGACACTATGATACCATCAAACAGTTTGGTCGATTCCCACATCGCAATGAGGTGTTGGGGCGGAAAAATACACCGGAGGAAGAGGAGTATATGAAAAATCCTCCGACCTGGGGGAAGACTGCTGCTGAGGTTGAAGAGATGGAACGGAAAAAAGCTAAGGGTAAAAAACGCTAGCGGGGAAGGTTTGAACCCCGTTCCGGCAATCCAAACTCACGATGGCAAATGTCAGCAAGTGCGGCCACACCTTCTCGAATTTGATTTTTGGAAGGAAGGCCAAAGCAAAGTCGTATCTTATTTTTGCCGGTTTCAGCATCTACAACCCATTCTGCTCCCGGATTAATCGCAACACCTTCTGCAATAGCGACCTCAGATAATTTCGTTGTGTCAACACTATCAGGCAATTGAACCCATAAAAAAATACCACCTGCTGGCTTTCTAACATCTGCAGAAGTTCCAAATTCTGCCTCAATTGTCTCCAACATAACTTGGCATTTTTCGTTTAAAGTGTCTCGAAGCTTAATAACATGCTGTTCAAAATGCGTGGGACAATATTCTCCAAGAACCATCTGTTCCAATGCACCAGATCCGCCATCCCGCTTCATAGCCAACATCTGCGAGAGAATTTCCCAGTCTGCCACCACGTAACCGACCCGGAGAGCAGGGGCGATAGTTTTTGAAAACGTTCCACAAAAAATTACGCGCCCATCATCATCCAAAGCTCTAATGGCTCTTGGTCGCCTGCCATCAAAAGTCAGATCCGCATAACAATCATCTTCAAAGATGGGAACCTCAAATTTACAAGATAAATTTAGAAATTCCAATCGCCTTTTTTCTGGCATTACCGTTCCGGTCGG
>DEBE01000231.1:0-2862 GCA_002348425.1 Alphaproteobacteria bacterium UBA2964
TAGGGTGCATCTGACAATGCGGCACGAAATTGGGCTGGGACAGAAACTCGACCCTTTCGGTCAACCTTATTCACAAAAGTGGATAGGAAAGATGTCACTCAAACCCCCGATCTAAATTCACGGTGTCTCTACCCCTGAAGAGACAAAATAACCCCGCAATATTCCCAAGCAATGTATGGGTATATATGGGTTATAATGGGATTTTATGGGATGTCAATCAAAAGTAATGTCAAAATTCCGATAAAATGATTGATTCATACCTTATTAAATTCCATTCCTCTTTTCATAATTTTGCGGGTTCATCTATCAGTTAGACGGATTAATTAGGATATTCTTTTATTATTTAGGCAAAAATTACATAAAATTTTGTTAATTTTTAGACATGCATATGAAATTTCCCAATTTCTCTGACCCATGCGGAAAAAATATAGGCTGAGAATGTCTAGAATCGAAAATGAAGAACCAATTATAATACCAGACGGTCTGTAAGCCGGGTTCTGTCCCTGTTTTCAAGGGGATGGCTATTCATCTGGGATGCACGTTACCGCGCACCTCATGCAACCCACCCGAGCGACGGCACGGAGACGTGCCTTTAAATTAGATTTAAGTCGTCACTCCTATTCGGTCTTGCTCCCAGTGTGGTTTACCCTGCCGTCAATGTTGCCATTGGCGCGGTGCGCTCTTACCGCACCCTTTCACCCTTACCTGCCTAATAAAGTTAGGACAGGCGGTTTGCTTTCTGTGGCACTTTCCCTGAGGTCGCCCTCGCCGGGTATTACCCGGCACTGTGTCCCCGTGGAGCCCGGACTTTCCTCCCACCGCAGGTTTCCCATATGCTTAGGGCAGCCATCCGACCGTCTGGCGGTAGGAATTTGACTACATAAATTCTTTTGGTCAAGTATCCTGGGCTATAAAATTGATTAAATGTGCGGTTTCATTATCAAGAATACCATCTACTTTTGAAGGGCGGTAATGTCGTTGAAAAGCTTTTAGTTTTTTATAAAAAGGCGTTTCTGGATTATAACCTATCAAAGAAAGGTTCTTTTGAGTTGCCTGCTTCGAATGAGTTTTATCTATTTTTCTGGGAGGTATTTTTGGCCAATAACCAATATTATAAAAAGAGATCTCTTCCCACGGGAAAAATTCACCCGGGTCCTGTTTACGTTCAGGTGCTATATCCGAATGGCCCAAGATATTTTTTTTAGGGATATGGTGTCTCTTGCGTATGTCCATAACGAGTTCAATAAGAGATTTGATTTGAACCTTGGGAAAATTATCATAGCCCCATTCATGCCCTTGATTTTGCAACTCTATTCCAATGGATTGGCTGTTAATATCTGTTTCACCTGCCCAATAACTGACACCAGCGTGCCATGCACGCTTTTCTTCGGAAACTAATTGAAAAATTCTACCGTTTTCATCCAAAAGGTAATGTGCACTTACCTTTGAATTTTTATCACAAAGGTGAGTGAGTGAAAGTCTAGCATTTGCCATGCCGGTATAATGCAAAATTAGTTTATCTATACTACTCCCGCGAGCTCGCTCGCTGAAATTAGGAGATGGATGATTAATCAGCTTCATGAAAAATTTTAAGGGTCTTTAGAAAATAAGATATTCAATCATTTTCAATATTATATTTTGCCTTTTTGCCGTATTGTTATGTTATTATGGTTTCGACAGCTCTCCCGCAATAAGATGATCGACTATAATGACCTTCTTATAAAATTTTTATAAGCTAATTTCTAAAGTAGCCTCAACATTAATTCAAGTTTTGTTAGAAATAGTTCCGAAAATCATTTGTTTAAAGTATGGCTGTAGAACCATGATAAATTTTGAACCCCTTTCGCCTAACACAATTCGCTCTAGATGTAGAAACGGAACGTTTTCAGGACCAACCTCTGGTCATGCTCCGGGCGCTGTACAGGCTAACGTAGTTATTCTACCCGCGACCTATGCGAAAGATTTTGAGAACTTCTGCAAATTAAACCCTAAGCCATGCCCTATTTTAGAAATATTATCAGCGGGTGATTTTCATATCAAATTTATTGCTCCCAAAGCAGACATTAGAACCGATTTACCGCGCTATAGCGTCTTTCGTAATGGCGAATTAGTAGACCAGCCACTGGATGTATTGGATATTTGGGAAGATAATTTGGTTACATTCTTATTAGGATGTTCGTTCATTGCTGAAGAAGCATTGCTGAGTAATGGCTTGTTGCTTCCGCATATCAATGAGACTGGGTTTGTACCCATGTACAGAACAACTGTTCCTTGCAAGCCAGCCGGGATATTTGAAGGTAATATGGTCGTTTCCATGCGACCCTTCATAATGAAAGACGCACAACTTGCAGCGGAAATTACTCAACACTATCCAATGGCTCATGGTGCGCCATTACATATAGGTGATCCCGGCTTTCTTGGAATAAAAGACTTAGATCGACCTGATTTTGGTGAACCTGTAACAATGAAAGAAGAACAAGTTCCAGTTTTCTGGGCTTGCGGAGTTACGCCGCAAAATGCACTAGCGAATGCTCGGCCGTCTCTAGCAATTACCCATGCACCAGGGCATATGTTTGTAGCTGACATCACTTCTGAATCCACAAGGGTTTAATTTCTAATATTAATTACGGAGATATTCATGTTGCCTATGCCGATAGGAGATCTAAATGCCATAGCGGTCGAGCTTACAGAATCTAGAGGTAGGATTAAGGTACTTTGGCAGCAGCCAGAGTCTCTTGCTTTCGTGGCTCGCGGGCGTGAATATCGAAGCGAGTTTCATATCGATCCGGTTGACGAAGTCATGTATATGATTAAAGGAGAAATGAATCTCCATTATCGAATGCCAGATGGAAGCGAGGAGGT
>DEBE01000231.1:3257-8699 GCA_002348425.1 Alphaproteobacteria bacterium UBA2964
GATTTCCCCCTGACGCATTTTTATTAGTGATAGAGCGCCAACGTAGAGATGGAGAAGTAGATCGATTTCAATGGTATTGCCCAGAATGTGATGAGCTTTTGCATGAAGAACAATTTATTGTAAATGATTATAGATCTGATCCTGTATCAAAGGCGTATGCAAATTTCTTTAATTCTTTGGAGAGTCGTACTTGTCGAGCCTGCGGTCATATAATGCCAAGTGCACTCTGATATTAGAAGGTATTTAAAGTATGCCAAAGAAAATCATTAAATCATCTAAAACCCCAATTACAGGCTTTACGGACAAGTCCTCCCCTTCACCACTCGCACAAGGAATCCGGTGGGGAAATATGCTATTTCTCTCAGGACAAGTAGCAATAGATCCGGAAACGAAAGAAGTCATATCCGATGATATTCAAGCGCAAACCCAACAAACTCTGCGAAATCTCGAGGAGATTTTGAAAGAAGCCGGAGGTAGTTTCGCCAACGTGGTCAATATGCGGGTCTGTTTACGAGATGTGGATGACTTTCAAAAATTTAATATTACGTTTACCAAATTTATGAAGGGTGAAAAAGTTACACGAACGTGCATTGGTGGTATTCCTCATAGAGCAGGTGTTAAAGTTGAAATAGATTGCATTGCTATGTTTGATTAACCATCTAAAGTTATGGATCAATGTTACAAGTGGAATTTTTTTAAACAAAAAGGGTCGTATTATTAAAGAATGCGGTTTCTATAAACGTCTTTTTTTAATCCCCAATGCTTTCTAATTATTTTTTGAGAAAAATGGTCGGTAATCGTGCTCTACTTAGATATCAGTTAGATGAGTAAAAAATCTTGAAGGAATTACTTAAGAATCTCGAGGTTTTTTTGGGTGACAGGTTATCTACATCCGAAGGTAGCAGACTCCAATTCTCTCAAGATGAGTCCTACCATCCCCCAAAAACACCTGATGCTGTAGTAAGGCCGGTTTCAGAGCAAGAAATCTCTAAGATTGTGAGTTTGTGTTCAAGATATCGGACGCCTATCATTCCCTTTGGAGCGGGCACATCTCTTGAGGGGGGTATTTTAGCAATACATGGTGGTGTTTGTATCGAAATGTCAGCAATGAACCAAGTACTTAGGGTTAATGGTGAAGATCAGGATGTCACGGTCCAGGCTGGGGTCACTCGTATGCAGCTCAACTCTCAAATTCGTGAAACTGGTCTATTTTTCCCAGTTGATCCTGGTGCTGATGCAACCATTGGGGGAATGACTTCCACTAGGGCGTCAGGCACGAATTCTGTTAGATACGGCACCATGAGAGAAAATGTATTAAATGTGCGGGTCGTATTGGCTAATGGAAAAGTAATTAAGACTGGCGGGCGGGCAAGAAAATCAGCAGCAGGTTATGACCTAACACGTTTGTTTGTCGGAGCTGAAGGGACATTAGGTGTCATTACTGAAGTCACCCTTCGTTTACATGGAATACCGGAAGCGACCACAGTGGCGATATGTTCATTTCCGTCTGTCAGAGCGGCGGTAAGCTGTTCTGTTTCTACAATTCAGTACGGAGTTCCAGTTGCTCGCATTGAGTTGCTTGACAAGTTACAAATGCGAGCCTGCAATAATTATTCCTTTTTAAACCTTCCAGAAGCACCTACTTTATTTTTTGAATTTCATGGATCAACAGCGGGTGTTCGTGAGCAGGCGGAGACTGTCGAGGGGATTGCAAAAGGCCTCGGGGGTGAAAGCTTTAAGTGGGCCGAGAAAACAGAAGAGAGAACTCATCTTTGGCAGGCCCGTCATGACGCGTTGTATGCTGCGCTTGCCTTAAAACCGGGTGCGCAGGCCTGGTCTACTGATGTCTGTGTCCCTGTTTCTAGGCTCGCAGAATGCATAGAGGATACACGGTTAGATATCGAAAAAAGCCGAGCAACTGCGACAATAGTGGGGCATGTTGGTGATGGAAATTTTCATGTAATTTTTTTGATTGATCCGAAATGCCCTGAAGAACAGAAGATCGCGCGTCAAATTAATCACCGCATGATTTCGCGCGTCATAGCAATGGAGGGCACGTGCTCCGGTGAACATGGTATTGGGATTGGAAAAAAAGATTATTTAGATATAGAGTTTGGAGAAGCTTTAGGAATTATGCATGACCTTAAGCACACGTTAGACCCTTGCAATTTAATGAATCCAGGTAAGGTTTTGGATTCTGATTATTATAGTAGTCAAATCTCTTAGAGGCTTAGACTGGATGAAAATCAAATTTTTAATTGGCTTTTGAGGTTATTCAGCACAAAAACGCGTAATGCTGATGATAAATTGCCCTTTCGTTTTCTATCAATTTCCGTAATCAATCTGTTGATTGATGTATTGCGTTCCAAAGCGATTTGATTAAGAGCTTCCCAAAATGGGCCTTCTAGAGAGACACTGGTCTGATGCCCTAAAATAACTACTGAACGTTTTATTGGTGAATTCATGGTGTTTGTGCATCTATCTTATTTTTGAAGTCTACATCATAAATGCATAAGATAATTAAACAAAATTATGGGTAATTTACTATAATTTAAGTCCAATTTTGTAAAATGTGTTAACGATTAATTGTTGATGGAGAAGTAAATGGTAGGTGTCGTAGAAACGAGACTTCAAGAATTGGGCATAGTTTTACCTGATCCTCTTGAACCTAAAGTAGCAAAAATCAAAGGATCAAATATTGCAGGATCATTTTTATATATTTCGGGCCAGGTTCCTCAGTGGAATGGTGATCTCCCTTTTATAGGAAAGGTGGGTAGAGAGTTCAGTGTTGATGAGGGATATGAGGCAGCAAGAATGTCGGCACTCAATGTAATTGCACATGCAAAGAAAGCATTAGCAGGCGATCTGGATCGTGTCCTAAAAGTAGCAAAATTAAAGGGTTATGTTAATGTAACGCCAGATTTAGCCGAAGTCGCCGGTGTAGTTAATGGAGCTTCAGAATTAATGGTGGAGGTATTTGGTGAAGAAATAGGGGCTCATGCTCGCACTGTAGCGGGCGTGTCATCAATGCCATTTAATGTAGCTATTGAGGTAGAAGCAGATTTTCTTATTTTGTAGAAGATTCGTTGACTAAATTCGCCATTTCTTGCCAAGGGTTAAGGTCCCAATATCGCTTTGCAAGACCAGATGGAGAAGGAAGGGCGTAAAGGGTGGTCCGCCCAATGCATTCTTTTTGAAGGCCATAGTTAACAGTTTTCTTATTAAACTCTGAGCTGCAAAATACTTTGGCGGCTCTTTTCCCAACAAATGCAATGACTGTCGGTTGCATTTCGATAATCAATTTATGAAGGCGATCAGGGTCGTCAGATTCCTTCGGGATGGACTGATCACATCCGTAAGTAGTTTTTGCGATGTCAGTTAATCCAATACCAAAATTAAGAAGTATAGAATAATCCTGGGGTAATAATATTCGGGGTGTAAGTCCGATATCAAAAATAGTAGTCCAGAATTTATTGCCAGTGCCAGCATAGTAGGCTTTTTCTCTAGCTGAGCTAGAACTTGCGGCACTGCCGCAAAAAATGATCTTTAAACCACGTGCCAATACATCAGGTAGAATGTGCCCTGAAGATTTGTTTACTGGTTTCATAGGGGCTTAATTTGTCATTTAAGATTTAGACTTTAGCTTAAAAAAAGATAGTTAGGCGGCCCATTGGAGTGCAAGTCGTCCCCAAATTTCAACAAGCGCATTTACAAGATGGTTCATATCCTCATCGGTATGTATAGGTGAAGGAGTAAGGCGCAGTCTCTCGGTACCTTTAGGTACGGTTGGATAATTAATCGGTTGTACATAAATCCCATAGCGATCTAGGAGGTCATCTGTGACCTGTTTGCAGACTATTGGATCTCCCACGATAATTGGAACAATATGTGAAACGCTGGGCATAATAGGTAATCCAGCTTGTTCTAAAAGATTTTTGAGCTTCGCGACACGTTCCTGATGTTTTTCTCTTTTTGTTTTTCCCTCGTCTCTAACATGGCAGACACTGGCCATTGCCGCGGCGGCAATAGCGGGTGGTAATGAGGTCGTGAAAATGAAGCCACTCGCTTTTGAACGAATAAAATCAATAATTTTTTCTGATGCTGCAATATAGCCTCCTACAACACCGAAAGCCTTTGCTAATGTTCCTTGGACGATGGTAATCCTATCCATTTGCCCGTCACGTTCGGCAACGCCACCACCTCGGGGTCCATACATACCAACCGCATGAACCTCGTCGATATAGGTCATGGCATTATATTTTTCGGCGAGGTCGCAAATTCCGGCGATTGGAGCAATATCGCCATCCATAGAATAGATAGATTCAAAAACAATAATTTTAGGGCGCTCAGGTTCAATCGTTTTGAGTAGTCCCTCGAGGTGATTGACGTTATTGTGTTTAAAAATTCTTTTTTCGGCGCGGCTATTCCGCACCCCTGCAATCATCGATGCATGATTGTATTCGTCAGAAAGGAGAACGCAGTTAGGCATTTGAGAAGCCAATGTTGACAGTGCTGCATCGTTAGCAACATAGCCAGAAGTAAAAAGCAGTGCCGCCTCCTTGCGGTGCAAATTTGCTAGTTCTCGTTCAAGCATTACATGCTGATGGGTTGTCCCTGAAATATTACGAGTTCCACCGGATCCGGCGCCAACTTGATCGATCGTATTTTTCATGGTTTGTAGGACATCGGGATGTTGGCCCATCCCAAGGTAGTCGTTACTACACCAGACGGTAACTTCATTTTTCTTATTATCGATATGACGACTAGCGTCTGGAAAATACCCGGCATGGCGTTCCAGCTCAGCAAATACGCGATAGTTTCCTTCTGCTTTGAGCTTGTTTATTTCTTCGCCGAAAAAATTTTCGTAGTCCATCCCATATTTCCAGTTTTAATTGGCTAACAGAAATATTTTTTCATGATATCTGACCTACTTTTCTTCCCAATGTTAAGAGGCCATGTTGTCGCAGGTGACTTAGATGAAAATTAATTTTCGTCAAATTATCCACCCGTGACACTCATATGGCGAGGGTTAGAGGGGTCTTGCCTTCTACGGTCTATTATAAAGTCATGTCCTTTGGGTTTTCGGCCGATGGCCTCATCGATAGCGTTCATCAGGCTGTAACCGCCATCATCGGTTTTAACCGCAGTTCTTAAATCAGCACGATCTTCTTGCCCAAGACACATATATAGCATACCAGTACAGGTTAGACGCACACGGTTACAGGTTTCGCAAAAGTTGTGAGTCATTGGAGTTATAAAGCCAATTCTTCCGCCTGTTTCCTTGACCTTAACATACCGGGCCGGGCCGGCTGTTTGGTATGCAATATCTTTAAGCGTCCAGCTGTTGTTAAGCTGAGCACGCACCATTGACAAAGGCATGTATTGATCAAGTCGCGCACTGTCGCCAATTTCTCCCATAGGCATTACTTCAATGAAGGTGAG
>DEBE01000057.1 GCA_002348425.1 Alphaproteobacteria bacterium UBA2964
TTGGGCATCAAGCGGATTGCCGGGGTGGTCTTATGCGGAAGTATTACCTTATTTCCGGCGTTCAGAGGATTGGGAGGGTGGTGAGAATACCTATCGAGGCTCTGGAGGCCCGCTTAGCTCTTGTTACACAAGCTTTAAAGACCCTCTTTGTGAAGCATTCTTGGAGGCGGGCCGCAATATGGGTTTTGATTATACAGATGATTATAACGGAGCTAACCCGGATGGCTTTGCTAGAATACAGATGACCCTTCGAAAAGGTCGCCGATGGAGTGCGGCTGCGGCATACCTTCACCCTGCTAAAAGACGGAGAAATTTGCGGGTGGAAACTGGGGCAATGGTTGAAAAAATCAATTTTGATGGCAAATCCGCAACGGGTGTCACTTATCGTCAGGGTGAAAAAATCATAACTGCAACGGCTAACGCTGAGGTGTTGTTGTCGGGTGGGTCAATCAATTCCCCACAAATCTTGATGTTATCGGGTGTCGGCGAACCAATGCATCTGAAGGAGAAAGGTATTGAGGTTGCGGTGCCCTTAGAAGGTGTAGGCCAAAACCTTTGTGATCACACTTCATCTGCATTCGTTTATCGCCGCAAATCGGGAGGACCTTTTCAAAAAAATATGCGGTTAGATCGCATTGGTCTTTCGCTTATACGTGCGTATCTGGGTGGAGGGGGTTTTGCTTCTGACCTACCTTTTGGAATTACCGCTTTCGTGAAATCACGTGAAAAAGAACCAGTTCCAGATTTACAATTATTATTTTGGATGGGTGCAACTACAACAGCGGCACCCTGGTTACCGCCGTTTAAAAAAGCATTTTCAGATTCATTCTCTGTTCGGGTCATGCCGATGCGTCCCGAAAGCCGCGGGTATATTTCGCTATCATCTTCGGACCCTAATGAGGCACCGGTAATTCATCAGGCATTCTTGGAAACGGATGAAGAATTGCGCGTTATGCGTTCAGGTTTACGTCTAGTGCGTGAACTGGTAGCTCAAGACCCGTTACTACCGTTCGCTGGGGAAGAAATATCACCAGGAAGTCAAAATACATCTGACGAGGCGATTGATGCTCATATTCGAAAAACCATGATAACGGTGCACCATCCTGTAGGGACTTGTAAAATGGGACCGAAAGAGGACCCACTTGCCGTGGTTGACCAAGAAATGCGTGTACGTGGTGTAGAAAAATTACGGGTCATTGATACTTCTGTAATGCCAGATTTAATTGGTGGGGCAACAAACGCGCCGGTTATTATGATGGCGGAAAAAGCGTCAGACATGATCCTGGGAAAACCCCCATTATTGCCCGCGGAGATCTAATAGGTCTTACTAATTTTTTTTGGGTTTGGAGCTGAATTACTTTCAGAACGAACGATAAAAAGTCCAGATAGAAAGATTAACACCGCTCCGGCACATGTCAAAATACCTAGTCCTTCAGAAAAAAATAGGTAACCCGAGATGGAGGCAAAGATAAGTCGAGAAAATTCAAATGGCATGATTGCTGTAGCGTCCGCATGGGCGTAGCCTCGAGCCATCGTTTGTTGAAAACCATTTGCAACTAAACCAGCAAAGGCTAGCCATCCTAGTTGCTCTAAGCCCGGCAATTCCCAAACCAAGAAAGCCGGGATCGCGGAAGAGACAGTCATGCCAATGACCATCCATGCCGTTATTTTATCTGGGTCTTCCGTCCGTGTTAAAAACTTGACAGAAATTGTTGTATAGGCGCCGGATATCATTGCGCCGATGGCCCATAGGAAGCCCATGTTGAACTCTTCAAAACCAGGCCGAACAATTAGAAGCATTCCTGCCAACGCTATAAAAACTCCAATCCAACGGGATTTTGTCATAATTTCCTGAAGTACAAGGACTGCAGCAAAGGTTGCGAAGATCGGTTTGGTATATTGGATGGCTATGACATCAGAAATTGGCATTTGAGATAGAGCAGTGAACAGGCAATAGAGACCGATCATAGTAAAAAAGCCTCTTGAGGCCATAAGGAACGGTTTTTTTGTAGAGAGTCCTGCAACACCGTGATTAAGCCACCAAGGCACGAAAAAAACCAAACCAAATAGACAACGGAAGAAAACAATTACCGGGACTGGAAGCTCTTCCATGGCAAGGTATTTTGCGGTGGAGGTATAGGCTATCACCAGAATTGATGAGATAATTGTCCAGAAAACAGCCTGAGGCATATTTGGTAATTGGGGCATTAATAATCGGCCTTCGTTAAACTTTTAAAATCTTTACAAACCTTATCGGTAAATCAAATTTCGGCCGCACCATGAATTCCTTAGGCTTGATACTTCACCTATGCCCTTGTTTTTCAATCGTTTAATCGGGAGCTCCTCTAATCAGTCTCAAATACAAGATCTTTCACTATGTTTTTATTAGGGGGGGGTTCTACTATCATCCCGTCCTTTGCAAGACACATACAAGTCAATTGACGCCGTTTATTAATCATCATCGAACAAATTCCACACACGCCACGCCGGCAATCGGAATTACGAAAAGACAGGGTCCCGTCAATATTATGATAGATATGTCTTATTGCCTGTAGCACTGATAGAGGACCATCAGAATTGATATCGTAACTCTGTAGACGCGATTCGCTGTCACAATTTGGATCAAAACGGTAGAGTGTAATATTGAGTTTTTCCATTTAGTTGGCACCAGTAAGGGCGCTAGTGTATTCGGGCCCGGGTTTAAGGTCTTTAGTCTCGAAAACCAACGCGTCACTGTCACGGTTGCGGCGGATTAAAATATTCCGCAACCAGTTTTCATTATCGATTGCGGGAAAATCTTCGCGGTAATGTGCACCGCGGCTTTCTGTCCTTAGAAGAGCAGCTCCTGCCATAGCCCGTGCCAACCTAATCATTGTGGTTACCTCTAGTGCCTCGATCCAATCATAGTTTCCTATTCGGTTACTTTCCGCAATTGACATTGAAGGTAAATCTTCTCTCTCTATTCTTTCGAATTCAGTGATAGTATCAAGTAGACCTTCCTCATTGCGGACGACCCCGACATAATCATTCATTAGTTTTTGCAAGCGTGCCTTGATTACATTCGGCCGTTCCCCAGAACGTTCCTGGCTGAGATATGAAATTACCCTATTCGCCTCTGATAAAACTTCATCACTTTCAGGTACGCCGGTATTTTCTATATTGGCAAATGCTGCAGCTTCGGCTCCTGCACGTTTTCCAAAGACTAATATTTCGGTTAGGGAATTGCCGCCTATACGACCAGCTCCGTGGGGCCCGCCAGAGCACTCCCCGACTGCAAATAAACCGGGCACAGTTGACTGTGATTGGGCATTAATTTTTATACCACCACAAACGTAATGTGCTGCCGCACCAACTTCTATGGGTTTTGTTATATCAACACCAAACGATTCCAGATATTTGGTTTGTGATGGAAGAGAGGCCATCAATGTTTCTCTAGAGACTGATCCCGGGTCAAAAAAAGCGCCACCATGTGGGCTCCCGCGTCCCGCTCGAACCTCGCCATAGATGGCGCGGGCATAGATGTGCCTAGCTGGGTTGTCGTTACCTTCCGGGTCGTAGTTAGAGAGAAATGAATTCCCTTCTGAATTAAACAGTGGCTTGGCACCTTTAGTTAGCAGGTATTGAAAAGTGAACAAAACGCCGCGCACTGTAGCGGGGTGCAGTACGGCATGGCCTAGCATTAGCAAGAATTCTATATCTACCAAGTCCGCCCCGGCGTTGAGCGCAAGGGTAAAGCCATCACCTGTGGAATCGGGGGTATTACTATGACAAGGAAATAACTCTCCAGCTCCTCCAGTAGCCATGACGATTGCGCCCGCGCGAAATTCAATGATTTCACCCTTTTGGAAATCAAGTCCTATTGCGCCGCAGACCTTATCCCCGTCCTTAAGCAACTTGGTCACCAATATTTCGTGCATACGAGGTATCTTGTTTTTATTCATTTCACGGCGGAGCGCCTGCATAATCGGAGTACCAAGAGAGTCTCCTTTCTTGATTGATCTGGGGTAAGTTTGCGATGAGTCCAACTTTCGTTGGATTAAATTACCATTTTCTTCGCGATCAAAACGAGCTCCGAAGGTTTCAATATCTTTTACAGCGGCGATTGCTTCATCGCAAAAAATGCGGGTAAGATCAGGGTCGGCAAGACCATAACCTCCGCGAATACTATCGCCATAATGGACTTCCGGATTGTCGCGGGCATCCGCATAGCCAAAGGCTACTTGGAAGCCGGTCACCGCGGTTTGGGTTAAGCCACTTTTGCCAACAATACCCTTTGATAGCACTAAAACCCGAGCTCCGGCAGCATTAGCTGCGACGGCAGCCCTTAATCCACCCCCACCCCCTCCGATTACAAGGACGTCGGTTTCGATAGTTTTGTTAACTCCCCCAATATTCATATCGTAAGGCCTATAAATTTATTAACTATTCCTAACAGATTCTGCGAACAGATCTTCGACACTGAGCGGGCGATCCATAAGTCCCTGATCGTCACAGTAATTTAGGAAGGTCTGTAGATTTTTGCGATTGGCCGCAATACCAGAAGGCCATAAATCAGACGCCATTCGTTCACGCTGTGCCTTAAAAATATTGGATGTCCACGCGAGTAGAGCATAGGCTGGATCTTCATAATAGCTATAGGCAATATCTTTTGACCGATTCCACATTTCTATCATGGCGGTCGGAATGTCTGGTGCTTTCTCGGATGTATCACGCCGCATTGCAAGCAAGTGCATCACCGGAAAATAACCATATTTTTTAAAATAACGCTCATCTTCTGCTTCAGGGTCAACAAAGAGTCGTCTTATCTTATCACCGGCTGCTGCCAATGATTTCAGAGACTTCGCGGGAGGTTGCGGACAAATTAGGGCATCAATCTCGCCGATAGCGAGCATTTCACCGATATCAGCGCCTTCCGGTATACGTTGTACGGATACGCCGTCCGGAAACTCAACGGGTAATTGCTCTCGACGCATGCAGTGCCAATTAATATCACGCCAATCTACACCATAATCTCTTTTGAGGTCGCCTTTAGCGAGCACTGACAGTGTTACTTGAAAGGCAGTAATTCCGACGTTACGCCCCATCAGGTCTCGTGGTGTTTTAATTTCAGAATTGACGTTAATGTAGATTTGGCTTGCTGAGAAATAGCGACGTGGGAATACGGGTATACCGACCATCGGAAAGTTTGGGTCGCGAGAAAGTCCTAAGATGTATGACCCTAAAGACATTTCACAAATATCAAACTCTAGATCACGTAACATTCTGTGATGCCGGTCTAAGCCGTGTCGTCGTTCGAGGGTCTCCCCAATTTCCAGAACATTTAAGGTGATACCCTCAGGTGCTGTTATTTGCCCAGTAAAAAAGGGCATGTGCCTCTCATATAGTTCCAATGCGATTGATAGTTCCAAAATAAACTCCCTGATTTTGAATATATAGGATGCTCATATGTCTCCGTTATGTAAAGGTTTTGAACTGTTTCCGACCTCACTCTTATTTAGCAGGAGCAATTAGGCTAGACTTCCTA
>DEBE01000192.1:0-3603 GCA_002348425.1 Alphaproteobacteria bacterium UBA2964
ACGATTGTAGATGTAAATGCCTAAATTAATATTAGAAAAATAATAACAAGGAGATCCCGAGATGGATTTTGATTTGCCAGAAGAGCTTGTAATGCTCAAGGATAACTTGCGACGGTTTGTTGATACGGAGCTGATACCGATCGAACGAGAGACAAATGATGGAACAGAATTTCTTCCTGGGGTCCAGGAGACATTGGAGGAAAAGGCAAAGGATCTTGGGCTTTGGCTGTTTGATGTTCCAGAGGAATTTGGTGGTTTAGGTCTGGGACATCTCTCAAAGGCTGTGATGTGGGAGGAAATGGCTCGTACCATCGCTATTCCGGCGCGCAATGCGTCAATATTTGGTCCTAGAGTAAGCCCCATTCTGTATACGATTAATGAAGAACAAAAAGAAAGATTTCTATATCCAGTGATTAAGGGCGAGAAGACCAGCTGTTTCTGCCAAAGTGAACCTGAGGCGGGTGGCGATCCAGGTGGTATTCGGACTACTGCCGTGAGAGACGGCGACCACTATGTTATTAACGGTCATAAACGCTGGATTACAGGCGCTACGAATGCAGATTTCGCCCAAGTCGTTACAGCTACAGATCGAGAAAAGGGATCTCGAGGGGGGTTGACGGTTTTTCTTGTAGATATGGATACGCCCGGTATCACCAAGCTACGACAACAGGAATTAATGATTGCAGATAAGCCTTGGGAAATCCTCTTTGAAGATGTTCGGGTTCCTGTTAATCAGCGGGTAGGAGAAGAAGGCGATGGCATGAGAGCCGCACAAAGTTGGCTTACTGAGGGCCGTTTGCGACACGGGGCCCGCGGCGTAGGGGTTATTACCCGCTGTCTTGAACTGGCGGCAAGTTATTCCAATCAACGCTCGACTTTTGGTGATAAACTGTCTTCACGCCAAACAGTTCAAAATATGCTTGTGGATATGTTTCAAAATCGCCATCAGCTGCAGCTGATGGTGTATAATGCGGCTTGGCGGGCTGACCAGGGCCAGGATGTGCGCAAGGAGTCCTACATGTGTAAATATTTTGGCGATGAGATGTCCTTCAAGGCTGCCGACAGGTGCATGCAGATTCATGGTGGCATGGGCCTGACAAAAGATATGCCCATCGAACAATTTTTCAGGGATCAACGCAGTATGGTTATAACTGAGGGGCCAACAGAAATATTGAAAATGGCTCTAGCTCGCCTAGTGCTTAGGGAATTTGGACAATAAGGAAAATAAATGGAAAACAATAGTGACAACAATCAAGTTGAATTCCCGCCAGCACGTCCGACACTCAAAACTTTTGCCGCTTTCGCTGATTACATAGGACTTAGACTTGTTGAGTGGGAACTCGATCGGTGTGTCATGGAATTCGATGTCGGAGACAATGTGCTAAATGGCACTGGTGTCTTGCACGGGGGTTGCATGTCCACGGCTATTGATACTGCTCTAGCGCATGCGGCAATCTTTTGCACGGTGCCTGAGAACTATCGATCTGGGGCTACAGTCACGTTGACAGTGAATTTTATTCTTCCGACAAAGAAAGGTAGTCGTGTAACTATTGAGTCAAAGAAGACTGGTGGAGGCAGAACTATGTTCATGTCGGTGGCTGAAGCTCGGGATGAGAGTGGTAGAATACTGGCAACAGGTCAGGGTATTGGGCGGTATCGGGATGGTTGCCATGTACCCGAGGGTCTGCCGAGGCCTGACGGAGTACCCGATGGCAGGTCACCAGGCAGATTTTCATAAAAATATTCTTTCAAACAATTTAAAGTATGAATTATGACTAATATGTTCCGTGATGTTGAACCTTTATTGAAACCCAAATCAATGGCCATAGTAGGTGCTAGTGAGACCGGGGGTGATGGGTGGTCAAAGGTGTTATTTAATAACCTAAAAGAAGCGGGTATGCCCCTCAAGGTTTATTTAATTAACCCTAGCAGGAAGGAACTTTGGGGCGAAAAGGTATATCCAGATTTTTCTGCTTTGCCGGAACCCGTTGATCATGCCGCTGTGGTCGTGCCGGGGAGGTTCGTGAACGATGTCTTAAGGAATGGAATAGAAAGTGGTTTAAAAGCGGCCACCATCTTTTCTGCCGGATTTGGGGAAGGTCGGAAAAAAATAGGAGCGGATCGTGGTGAAGAGCTTAAAAAAATTATAGCTGATACGGGTATTTCTGTTTGTGGCCCAAATTGTATGGGTACCTTTTCTTTACCCAAAGATATGCTCCAATACCCTACCTCTCGGCTTCGCAACCTTAAAAAGGGACCAATCGGAGGTATTTTTCATTCCGGGGGAACTCTAGGGTACTGGTTTGCGCGTGCGGCTCAACGTGGACTCGGATTTTCTTATGCTGTTTCTTGTGGTAACGAGTTTAGTTTGGATTGTGCTGACTATCTAAATTTCCTAGCGGATGACCCTGATACCGAGATTATCGTTGCAATGCTGGAGAGTATAAGACGTCCCGGTGCGTTTATGGAGGCAGCTCGCCGGGCGTTTGAGGCTGAGAAACCAGTTATACTTGTTAAACTGGGTAAAAGCGAACTTGGAAAAGAACAGGCCAAGACCCATACAGGGGCAGTTGCTGTAGATGACGATGTTTTTATGGCGATGTGTAAAAAATATGGGATTACACGCTGTCAAAATTTGGATGATATGGTAGAGATTGCCATGGCATTCACTCAAGGACGATATCCTGAAGGGGATCAGCTCGCAATTGTGACAACCTCGGGCGGAGCAGTAGGATTGTCACTTGATGCCGTTGCAGATGAGGAGGCTATTTTGGCACCACTTTCACCAGGAGTGGTAAAGAAGATGGTTGACTTGGTCCCGGAGGAAATTGATGTTTACAACCCAATGGATGCCGGTACACCCTTGGCCGGTGACGTTGCGCGGTTCTGCAAACTTTGTAAGCTTTTTGCAGATGATCCGGCTGTAGATATTATTGCAATGCAGGGGCGTTTACCCCTTCCTGGTGATACAGAAACCGCTCATTTGTATGTGGATTTAAGGGACTATACTTCCAAGCCTATCTTGCCTTTTGCGCGAATGTCAGAAAATGCTGATCAGGAATATCGCGATTTTCAGGAGGCTGCGGGCCTTCCTTTTCTTTTTGGTATTCCTGAAACGGTCAAGGCTATGCAGGCATTGGTAAAATATGGAGCCGCTCGTAGACGAGGTATAACTGATTTACCCGTTGCCGCTGTTGAAGTTCAGAATGTCTCTGATGAGGACTTGGTTAAAGTGCTGGCTGATAGGGGTTTGACCGCGCCTTTGCAAACAATTGAAACGAAGCCGGCGGCTGTAAGATTAGCGGCCGAAAAAATTGGCTTTCCGGTTGCACTAAAAATTATTTCGGATGAAATTAGTCATAAAACTGAGGCAGGGGGCGTTGTCCTCAATTTGTTGGATGGAATTGCTGTAGAAAATGCAGCAAATGAACTCCAAGAAAAAATTGGAGCGGATAAGATCAATGGCTTTCTGGTACAGGAGATGGTTGAAGGACTTGAGATTTTGGTCGGCGTTCGCGATGATCCAGACTTTGGGCCGCTAGTAGTTGTAGGGCTTGGTGGTATTTTTGTTGAGCTAGTGAAGGATGTGTCGCTGCGTTTGGC
>DEBE01000192.1:4003-4403 GCA_002348425.1 Alphaproteobacteria bacterium UBA2964
TAGAAGGTTTTCGCGGACAGCAACCTCGAGATATAAATGCCTTGGTAAAGGCAATCGTAGGGTTATCGGAATTTTTTGTTGAAAATCGAGAATGGCTCTCTGAAATTGAAGTAAACCCTGTTATTGTATTGGAACAGGGAAAGGGTGTCCGGGCGGTTGATGTTAGGCCTGTTTGCAGGGATTAATCGCCAATATATTTGAAGAATTTTGAAAATCCAAATAAAAGAGTGTTTAGAATAGGAGAAAACTGATGCTAAAAAAGAAATTCAGCTGCGTTAAGGTGGACCAGCAAAAAGATGGGATTACTTGGGTTATTTTTAATCGACCCGAAAAACGCAATGCCATGAGCCCAACATTCCATGCGGAAATGATGGAAATCATGAAATCGCTTGAAACCGAT
>DEBE01000005.1 GCA_002348425.1 Alphaproteobacteria bacterium UBA2964
GCCTTCAATATTTTTCTCTAATCCCAACTAAAGCCGGGCGTGCGAAGATAAAAATGTAATCCCTCGTCCTGGATAACAAAACTGCGCATTCTTCTATTTCCTCTATTATGATGAGAGTGAAGTTCTGCGCCGGGCGTTATTTGAGCCGCCCCACTTACCCACGGAACTTTCTCATCCTCTATCATCGAGTGAATGCCCTCCCCCTCTATAGCCAAAGTAATTGCTGCTCCATTATGACGATGAGGCCGTTGGTCACCACCAGCCTCAAGTGTATTAATAGCGGTATTGACCATAGGAATTGTGTTCCTGCTAGGAGCTGTCGCCGGCGTAGAGAACTGAATCGACACACCTGAAGTTTCTGCTGTTTTTGGGCGCTCATAAATCGCCGACAAATGCTTCTCTATTTCCTCATGTGGCCAGTGAACCGTTTCATTTCTTGATTTACCGGGGAGCGGTGCTTGAAGATTTTCAAACGCCAGCAGTGGCTCATTAGTTACACAAAATATTATCGCTGTATTGTTAGCTTTATGTGTAGTTTCATTCCCTCCCGGAAAACAAAAGACATCTCCAGTTCCCCACGATACTTTATCCGCACCATTCCGGCTAAGGCCATCTCCTTTCAAAACATAATAAACCTCACCGGAAGCAATGAATGAATGATTAATTTTATCGCCCGCATTTATCCTAATATACCGTGCTAAAATAGCGGGTATCGTAGCTGGATATGGCGTTTGAAGTTTATCTGAAATATCCAGTTCAATTAATCCGGTATCGCCGTCAGGATCAAAAGCTCTATCGCGTTCACTTAAAAATTGATGTCGCGGCACAGAGGGCCAAGACCAATTGAAGAAGTTCTCAGGACTATTGTAGATTGCTCTCTGCTGCTGTGCTAATTCACCGTTGTCTTGTTCTTGATTAATACCATTGTTTGAAACTGATTGTAGCGTCATATCCCCCTCCGCTGTAGTCACTCTGTCAGAGTGTATCGTTTTATTCGTAAATTTGTCATCGCATTGGCGATACATTTTGCTATTTTGATGTTAGGGCTAGCAGTGCTTGATTCATAGTATTTTGGGCATTGCCATTTGTTAGCATTAGTGAAAATCACGACTATTAAAATTTACTCGAGCTATTTTCTCTTTGCTAGTTTTATTCGTTAATGATTGGACTGTATTTGTTGACACACAGGTTTGCTTACTTTTAATCGTATCCTCATTTCTCTCGACCTGATGCTGATTTTGTTCTGGTAACTCCGATAAATAAAATGTCAAATCTTGAAGATTTTCTGCAATCAAATGAATGACTTCCCCTTCGCGCTGTAGTTTCCCTGTTACACCTAATAACTTCGCATTCATAACGGCGCGTTTAAAACGCTCAAATTGACGAGACCAAATAACAAGATTTGCAACACCTGTATCATCTTCAATAGTGATAAATAGAATTCCTTTAGCCGTACTTGGACGCTGTCTTACCAGCACCAAACCAACCACACTCACGCGCTCCCCATCATTAAGGTCATTGAAGGAAGAAATCGGTTTGTAAAAACCTTTGGGAAAAACATTACGTAATAGACTAAGAGGGTGAGACTTAAGAGATAATCTGAGAGAGGCATAATCATCCATTACTTCTTCACCAAGATTTGAGTCTGGTAGATCTACGCCAGGTTCGCTATCAACAACAAAGTTCTTGCCAACACTTAAAAGGGTATCAAACAATGGCAGTTCTTGTTTTTTCTTTTGGTTATTTCTAAATACAGACGCATTCAGCCCGCGCACATGCCAAAAAGCCTGTCGTCGTGAAAGTGAAAGTGATTGAAATGCATCTGCACGGGCTAATATTTCTAGGGTCATCGACTGGATACCTGCACGGATACTCAATTCCTCTATATTTCGATAACCCTCCCGCCTATTCTTTTCGATAAGAACCGCCTCTCCCTTTCTCAATCCTTTAATTTGATTCATTCCCAACCTTAAAGCCAAAGTACCATCTTTTTGACGTTCTAAGTCACAATCCCAATTAGCCATATTTACGTCTGGCGGCAATACAATAACTCCATGTTCACGAGCGTCTCGGACAATCTGTGCTGGCGCGTAGAACCCCATAGGCTGAGAATTTAACAAGGCAGCCGCAAAAGTAGCTGGCATATGACATTTCATCCAACTTGACACGTAAACTAATAATGCAAAACTCGCTGCATGACTTTCTGGAAAACCATAATTGCCAAACCCTTCAATCTGTCTAAAACAACGCTCTGCAAATGACTTTTCGTACCCTCGTTCAACCATACCGGCGATCATTTTAAGACCTAGCTCACCAATTTTATCTGTTTTACGGAACGTTGCCATTGCTTTACGTAATTGGTCTGCTTCACCAGGGGTAAATCCCGCAGCAATAATAGCAATTTTCATTGCTTGTTCTTGGAATAAAGGTACACCCAACGTTTTATGCAGTACTTCGTGTAATTCCTTAGACGGCAAATCAACTGACTCTTCACCATTACGGCGTCTTATATAGGGATGCACCATATCACCTTGTATAGGACCAGGTCTTACTATTGCTACCTCTATAACTAAGTCATAAAATGATCTTGGTTTAAGTCGAGGTAGCATTGCCATTTGCGCACGACTCTCTAGCTGGAACACACCTAGTGAGTCACCTTTGCATAACATGTCGTATACTACGGGATCCTCCGACGGGATATTTGATAGATCAAGTTCAAGACCATAATGACGACGAGCGATATCAAAACCTTTTCGCAAGCAACTCAACATGCCGAGTGCTAATACATCTACTTTTAATATTCCAAGTGCATCTAGGTCATCCTTATCCCATTCAATCACGGTGCGGTCTATCATCGCTGCGTTTTCTATCGGAACTAATTCATCTAACCTATCACGTGTTATTACAAAGCCACCAACATGTTGAGAGAGATGTCTAGGAAAGCCGATTAGCTCTTTAGCTAATTTGATAACAAGTCGAAGAATTTTATCTTTAGGGTCAAGACCAATCTCTAATAGTTTTGAAGCAGATATATTTTTAATATCACTGCCACGAACCTGACTAACCAATATATCAATTATAGCGTCTGAAAGGCCCATGGCTTTTCCGGCTTCTCTTATAGCGCTACGCGAGCGGAACGTAACCACTGTTGCAGCTAACCCGGCACGCTCTCTACCATAAGTCTCATAAATGTGCTGAATTACTTCTTCACGTCGCTCATGCTCAAAATCAACGTCTATATCTGGTGGTTCACCGCGTGCTTCACTAATGAACCGCTCGAATAATACCGCAGATTGGTTGGGGTCAACTGCTGTTATGCCTAAGCAATAACAAACTGCCGAATTTGCAGCAGAACCACGTCCTTGACATAAGATATTACGCTCACGTGCGAATTTCACCATGTCATAAACTGTTAAAAAATATGGCGCATATTTTAATTTTTCTATTATATCTAGCTCATAATTTATCTGCTTTTTAACTGACTCAGGAACTCCTAGTGGATATTTATCAATCGAATAACGCTTTTTTGCTCCTTCCCAAGTCCTAACTCTTAGCTCATCTTCTGCGCTATTACCTGATCGCGTTAAAACACTTGGATATTTATATCTTATGTCAGTCATTGAGAATTCACACCTGTCAGCAATCTCAATTGTCTTTGTGATTGCATCCGGATACTTCTCAAACCCGTTTTTAATTTCCAGGGGAGACTTCAAGTAACGCTCTGCATTTAACTCAAGTTCAAAGCCAGCTTGCGTTATAGTGCATTGCTTACGTATGCATGTTAAAAGGTCTTGAAGTGGTCGACGACGAGGGTGATGATACAGAATATCATTGGTAGCAACCATTGGCGCACCAGATTGTTCAGCTAACTTTTGCAGTGCAGCCAGCCTAGAGTCGTCATCTTCTCTATAGCACAACGATGCAGAAAGGTAGACTGAACCAGATAGTTGTTCCACCCATTTTGATAGTTCATCCGCAAACTCTGAATCAATCCTCTTTTGGTCTACGTATAACTTTGATGCACTAAAAGATAATGGAGGTAAAATAATTAAAATTTGTCCCTGTAGGTATTCAACTATATCCGAACGCCATAACTTACACATTGATTTTTGCGCTCTGCGCTTACCTAGGGTTAGTAACTTTGATAATCTACTATATGCGCTGCGGTCTTTTGGTAAGCATATGAAACTAGCACCATCTTCAATATCTATCCGTGCTCCTATAATTGCCTGAATTCCTTTGGCCTTTGCCGCTGTATGAAAACGAACTACCCCAGCGAGTGTATTACGGTCCGTCAAAGCGATAGCCCTATAGCCAAGAAAGGCAGCTCTTTCAATTAGCTCTTCCGGATGTGAACCTCCTTCGAGAAAACTAAAATTGCTCAACACATTAAGTTCTGCATATGCTGCTATATGTTTTTCCATCATACGACTTCTTAGGCAAAAAAACCGTGCAGATACCAATGTGAACGTTCATGATTTTTTTTTATGAATTCCTTAAACAACCAATATCGACGTCCTTGAGTGTCCTCAACCCTGAAATAATCGCGTGTCAGATGATAATTTTCCATATACCACCATTCTGGGCTAATACGTTCCGGTCCGTTAACTCTTCTTATCTGTATATTATTGCGACGCCATTCAAAGTTCTTTGGTCTACCGCGCTTACACACCAAAATAGAAC
>DEBE01000108.1:0-3669 GCA_002348425.1 Alphaproteobacteria bacterium UBA2964
GGAACAAATGCCTCTCGCAGTATCGTCCGTGCCGGACCAGCATTAGTTAAAGCCGCTGATAATGCGATAAAACTCGGGTTGAAAGCGGCAGCATCACAATTGGAGACATCCCCGCAAGATATTTCTTTTGCTTTAGGTTGTTACACCATTACCGGAACAGATCGTTCCATCTCCATGTTCGACGTAGCAAAATCATTCGATGGAGCAAGTTCCGAACATAGTGCCGCTGGTGAGTTTGGGGGTGACGCGATCGATGACAACGATGACATCACGTATCCGAACGGCTCTCATATTTGCGAGGTAGAAATTGACCCTGAAACCGGTGAACTAGAAATTATAGCATTTACTGCAGTAGATGATGTGGGAAACGCTATAAACCCAATGATCGTCCACGGACAATCCCAAGGGGGGATTGCACAAGGAATCGGCCAAGCACTCTTTGAGCAAACGATCTATGATCCTGAAACTGGACAACAACTGTCCGGATCTTTTATGGACTACGCCCTACCCACGGCTCGTGATCTCCCTTTCATTAACGGAACTTTAAATGAAGTACGAAGCCCGACTAATTCATTAGGTGCAAAAGGTGCTGGTGAGGGTGGAACAACTGGGGCTCCCGCAGCGGTAATGAATGCGGTAATGGATGCCCTTTCATATGTGGGCGTCCAAAACATTGATATGCCTGCAACACCGTATCGTATTTGGGAGGCAATTCAAAATTATAAAACTGCAAATTGACTCCTTAAGAGTCCAATAAATTTTTCATAATATAAAATATAGTCAAAATTTACGGATGATGTTTTTTGGATATTACTGTCCATTGACCTTGATTATATCAAAGGATACGACTCTTTAACAACTCTGTGGAGCAAAACCATGAAAATCTGTCGATATGATAACGACCAATTTGGGATTATAAGGGATGATACAGTTTACGATGTCTCCGACGTTGTTGCCTCCGAACTACCTACATATCATTACCCTTTGCCGATAGGTGATCAATTTATAGAGCATCTTGCGACGATTCGTTCAAAGCTAGAAAAAGCCGCAGATATTGCAGCAGGGAGGCCTATCAAGGGAGTAAAATTCTTAAGTCCGGTTGCAAACCCCACTAAAATTATCGGTGTTCCACAAAATTATGAAGATCACGCCGAAGAAGCTACTAAAGACGTTGGTATTTCTCAGGGCCTGCCACGCCGTAAAATGGAAGATCAGGGGCTCTTTCTCAAAGCGAACAGCGCACTGGTAGGCCCTAGTGAAGGGGTTGCTGTGCGCTTCAATGACCGTCGAACTGATCATGAAGCGGAGTTGGGAGTCGTCATTGGCAAGAGGGGTAGTGACATATCTTATGAAGATGCACTTTCCCACGTGGCCGGCTATTCCATAGCAATAGATATGGTTGTCAGAGGAAAGGAAGATCGTAGCTTCCGAAAATCCGTAGACACGTACGCTGTTCTCGGACCATGGCTCGTCACAGCCGATGAGATAGAGAACCCGGGTGAACTTGATTTTACACTAATGATAGATAACGAAATTCGACAACAAAACAATACCAAAAATCTAATTCTTGACCTGCAGGGGCAAATTGCTTGGGCATCAAGATTTTATACTTTGTATCCTGGAGACATAATTATGTCAGGCACCTGTGCAGGGGTTGGGCCCGTCAAACCGGGTGATATAATGCATTTAGAATTTAAGGATATCGGGGCAATGGAAGTTCCTGTCCGAGCTCACGAGAAATACTAGGCGAGCAAATTGTCAAAAGCCATTAGAATTCATGAATATGGCGGACCAGAGGTCTTGCATTATGAAGATGTCGATATTCCCGAGCCAAACATAGGCGAAGTCAAAATACGCCACCGCGCCATTGGGCTAAACTACGCTGACATTCATACACGAAATGGTCGTTATCCGCTACCAACATTACCTCATATAATCGGAGGAGAGGGTTGCGGCATAATAGAGGCAGTTGGCGCCGGCGTCTTGGACTATTCTGTCGGCGATCGCGTTGCATATTCCAGTGGAGGTCACGCTCTTCCTCGTGGTTCGTATTGTGAACAGCGTATAATGAACACAGAACAGCTCATCAAACTGCCGCCAGACATTGATGACCGTCTCGCTGCTGCCATGATCACTAAGGGTTTGACAGCACAGTACCTAATTCACGATTGCCATCAAGTTACGGAGCGAGACTCAATCCTTGTGCACTCTGCAGCTGGAGGCGTCGGAACGATCATTGCACAGTGGGCGCGAACTAAAGGCGCTTATGTTATCGGGGTTGTTAGCTCCACTAAAAAAGGGGGTTTTGCAGAAGAACATGGTTGTCATGATGTTATAATTAGCAAGAACGGTGGGATTCCAGAGCAAGTGCGAGCGCTAACTGGCGGAAAGGGAGTAACTGCAGTATTTGACGCTGTAGGGGCAGACACCTTCGAAGCCTCACTCGCCTCCCTACGCCCTTGCGGTAACCTCATTACATATGGTTCATCGTCTGGACCTGTGCCTCCTTTTGATATATTCCGACTTAATGAGATGGGGTCACTCTCGATTACCGCAGGGGCGTTTTACTGGCACATGCAAACCGGAAAACAAATCAAAAACCGGGCAAAAAAGCTTTTTGATATTGTGTCAAAGCAAGCCGTCAAGATTACTATCAACCAACAATTTTCGTTAGCTGACGCTGCGGATGCTCATCGCTCCATGGAGTCGCGTTCAACCTTGGGCATGACTATCATTATTCCGTAAAAAGGGCAAAATATGAATTTTAAAAATTGGCGAGGCACTGTTGGACTTATTAAACCAACTATGCGTCCCGGCTCTATGGAAGAAACGGCACGACTGCTGCCCGATGGTGTTGGCTTAATCCCTATTCATCAAAATGTTCGGAAAGGATCAAAGGATGAATTTGAAACTGCAATACAAGGCTATCATGACAACGCGACAATTCTAGCTAATGCGGGAGTTGATTTAATTCATCATTCAGGAACACCTCCTTTTATGATGCTAGGGGTAACAGAAGAAAAAAAAATTATTCAAAAATGGGAACAAAAATTGAAAGTTCCGAATTTTACTGCTAACCAAAATATTACCTGTGCACTCAAAACACTGGGCGCGAAGAACATCATTGGTATCAGCTATTCAAAACTTCAAAATGATTTAACCCGCGATTATATGACAGAAGCCGGATTTAGGGTGTTAGCCATGGAGCCATTATTAGTCCCCTTTCAAAAGGCCGGTGAGATTCCCCCCGAAAAGGTTTATACTCTTGCTCGCAATACCCTTCGGGAAAACACAGATGCCGAAGCAATTTATCTACAGGGCAATGCTTGGCGACTTCTTTCCATTGTCGAAAAAATGGAACAAGATTTTGGCATACCCGTCATAGAAACTTGTGCTGCTCTTTGTTGGGAAATCCAGCACAGGCTCCACATTCATGAGCCCAAAAATGGACTCGGGATATTATTAAGTAAACTTCCAGAGCCCTGCAAATATTAAACTAGCGGTTCATTAGGCCGCCTAAAGCTCGCTACAAAAGTTTTAAGACGCTGTATGTCTTGGCCACGCAATCGCGCCCTTAACCAATCGATAAAATAGTCCTTAGAGGCCTTTCAAAACGTCGCCGACATCTCACACGCCACGTAATGATTTTCTCCTTCATGAATTATGATT
>DEBE01000108.1:3756-3900 GCA_002348425.1 Alphaproteobacteria bacterium UBA2964
CCACATTCATGAGCCCAAAAATGGGCTCGGGATATTATTAAGTAAGCTTCCAGAGCCCTGTAAATATTAAACTAGCGATTCATTAAGCCGCCTAGAGCTCACCACAAACTTTTCAAGACTCTGTATGTCTTGGCCACGCAATCG
>DEBE01000221.1:0-798 GCA_002348425.1 Alphaproteobacteria bacterium UBA2964
AACTATTATCAAAAGGCCATAGACGCCCATAAAGGGCAAATAATGGAGTGCTGGTGTAAGTCCCATAAAGGCGATTACGAATACAACGGAAACTATTAGAAAAAATGCTGGTTCTATGAAACGCGTGATCCGACTTGTTGCCAATGCGCCCAAGGCCCCTAACGCTGCGGAGGCCGCAAATAGGGCGCCAATTTCTGTTCCGGAGATATCAATACTCTTCAGATAAACTACATAAAACGAGTTTTGCATAGAGGTGCTGGAATGGCGAACAAAGGTAACCATTATGACGAACAGAACAGCAGGAATCGCCAGTAGACGGAAAGTATTAATATAGTCCGAGTAGCGTGGAATTAGTTCTCGCCAATTTGTAGTTCTAGGGCTCACAGCTTGAGAAACGTTTGGAAGGAACAAGGTTGCTACATACGATCCCATCCCCCAAATACTAAGGGTAGTAAATGCACCCCACGGACCAAACCAATCCCAAATGACGCCGATAAGCAGCGGGCCTAAAAAATGGCCTATACGAATCGTAAATGCGAGTCTACCAGCGTGTAAGGCATTTCCTTTCATCACCAGCCCGATCATAGCTTGAGCACCTGACCAACCCATCGTATCTGCTAATCCTAATACCATTTGTAAAAGGATTACTGCCCAAAGGAATGGTAAGGCAGGAAATAAAATTGGACATACAGCGCTGATAAAGGCGAACCAGAGCATGATTCGGCGAGCTCCGAATCTATCCATCAATGCTCCCCCATGGATAGATAGAAATAGCGGCAGCAAATAACGACTGCCTAT
>DEBE01000221.1:1227-7787 GCA_002348425.1 Alphaproteobacteria bacterium UBA2964
ATGCCCCGCAACTATATACGGCGATCTGAGTTTTCCATGCGATTTTGTTGTTTACTGTCATGAAAGCTAAATCAGGACTATATTTTTTAAATATCTATTGGAGAACCTTGAGATGCCATTTTTGTCGCTCATTGTATTTTTGTGAGCAGGGCATAAGGAACAAGCGGCGAGCGACGTGCCGTGACCGCAGGCGTTTGCCCCCGCGAGTAAGTTTAGAGGGACCGGGGCCCGCTGTTAGACACAAGTTAGGTTTAGCAATGGGTTTGAGACGAGCATTATCAAACCTCCAGACTGTTATCCCTTCTTTGCATTCTTCCAAATGAATTTCTTTTATTTTATTGTTCAAATCAGGTTGAGCGCAGAGTTGGTATTCAGGCATTTTTAATAATCCAACTTTAAAGTCTTTTAGGCTGAATTTTTCGTCTAGATTCCAAATATCATACTTACAGGTATGAAGTACCAATGGTCGATTTACATTTACCCGGTCGCGGTGTCCTATAATATCAACGCACAGGCCCCTCGGTTCATCTAATGGCGCAATAAGTTGTATGAAACCCGTTTCCATTGAGAATAGTGTCTTAGAGAAAAATACAGAACCTATAATAAGAACCACATGTAGAATTAAAATCTTAGCGAATACCATTTATTTCTCTTTTCTGATTAGTCTCAATTAAATGAATGCTTTTTTCGGAAATGTGAACGGCTGATAAATAATGCAGTCAACCAATAAAAGTTGTTATAATTCACAGTAAATCTTAGGTTATATTTGACAAGCTATCATTTCGTTATCGTAATGGCTGTCAAAAATAAATATACCGAGAGAATTTAATGTTCTATTCGATCACCCAAAGAAAAAAGTCTATGCATGAAATATGATTTTGTAGCATTACCGGATCGAAAGCCGCTGAAGTGGCCAGAAGGTCATCGCATCGCCGTTATAATTACTATTAACCTGGAATATTGGGAGCTAACCCGGGACCAGGATGAGCCTCTGTATCCCGGAGGACCAGCAAGCATCCCGCATCCTGTTCCTGGGAATGTACCCGATTATGTCAATTGGACCTGGCGTGAATATGGTCAAAGAGTTGGTATTTGGAGGATCCTAGATCGACTTGATAAGGCTGGAATTCCGGCGTCGTGTACCATGAATGCAAAAATGGGACTGGAACGCCCCCGCATCATTGACGCCGTTAATGAGCGGGGTTGGGAGCTTATTCCTCATAATTGGGCTCAGAATGATATTTTGACGTTTTATGCCGATGAACCAAAAGCCGAGAGAGAAATTATTAATCGTACACTAGACGTGTATCAAAAATGTGTAGGCCGTAAAGCCGAAGGTTGGTTATCTTCATCACTTAGGCCAACCACACATACTGTGGATTTTCTGAAGGAGGCTGGGTTGTCATTTTTTTGTGATTTTTTGAATGATGACCAGCCATATCTCATCGATACCGATTATGGACCTATTGTTTGTGTTCCTTATTCTAATGATGTAAATGATTTTAATATGTTTGCTCGTGGCGGAATGACGCTGGATCAAGGATTGGCGGCTTTACGTGAACAATTTGATGTGTTGTATGAAGAGGGTTATGAGAGTATGCGAATTATGAATTTTGGATTACACCCACATGTTATTGGGATGCCATATCGTATTCGTGCACTAGCTGAATTTTTAGACTATGTGAAGGGATTTGAAGCGGTTTGGTTTCCAACCCGCGCCGAAATTGCGGATTGGTATCTTGCAAATCATAAAAAGCACATTGATTAGTGTATCTTCTAGTCCCAGACAGTAGCTAAAGATAAGGCCTAAATCCACTTATGAACTAGTTTATTGAGCTTCAAATTATTTAGAAACTATTAATGTTTTTCGGGTTCATGGGCTTACAGAGATTTTTTTCTGGATTGTAGGTAAATCGCTCAATCGTATCCAAATTGGCACCAGTAACCCGCACCCAGCGAGCGGGTTCAGGGTGGGCTGTGGAATGAATGACACCAGTATCAAATAAGGCAGCTTCGCCGGGTGTCAGAGAGAAATTTTTACTTTTTACAAGTTCGGCATAATTAATCTTACGGCGATCGTCCAGGCGATTCCAAACTGTCATATTTGTAACGCCGATGGCTTGCCCATAAACAGCCCAAGATGATCCATGATCATGTGGCTTGCCAATGCGGTCCCCAGCAGTGGCAGCGTGAGCCATGACATAAAAGTCATATTTTTGATCGTGATATAAGGTTATCTTGCTTGTGTTTTGTTTTAAAAGATATTCTGAAATAAATTCCGGATGTCCGAGCAGGAAGGCTAATTTTTGGCGCACTTTTTCACGCCCAATGTGATTATCATCTTGCGCTATAGCATTGTGAGCATCCGAACAAAAATCTTGAAATGTATATGTCATACTTATCGCCTAATTCTTATGATATTTAAAGAAGTTATACTCAGTGGCGAAAATGGCGGACGCCGGTGAAAACCATGGCAAGGTTATGGTTGTCAGCAGCGGAAATTACTTCGTCATCACGCATAGATCCCCCCGGTTGTATGACTGCTGTAGCGCCGGCTTCTGCCGCGGTAAGTAAACCATCGGCAAAGGGGAAAAAGGCATCAGATGCGACGACTGAACCCTTAGCAAGAGGCGTATCTTCACCAGCTGCTGTGGCTGCATCTGCCGATTTTTTTGAGGCAATTCGGCAGGAATCTACTCGGCTCATTTGTCCTGCCCCTATTCCGACGGTTGCCCCTTGTTTTGCATAAACAATTGCATTGGATTTGACGTGTTTACAGACATGGAATGCAAAAATGAGATCTTTCAATTCTTGTCGAGTGGGTTGCCGTTTGCTGACAGTTTTCAGGTCGGCTGAAGAAATATGAGCGCTGTCGGTGCTTTGCAAAAGATAACCGCCAGCGAGCATTTTTAATGCTGTGGCGGAAGGATCCGGTTTCGGTAGTCCGCCGCTTGCGAGCAACCGTAGGTTCTTTTTGCCAGCTAATATTTTTTGGGCTTCTTTAGAAACAGAGGGTGCGATTATGACTTCCACAAATTGTTCGCCTATGGTTTTGGCGGTTATTTCGTCAAGTTCGCAATTAAGGGCAATGATGCCCCCAAACGCACTCACCGGATCGCACTTCAGGGCTTTTTTGAATGCATCCAGAGAGGTGTTCCCCGTAGCAACCCCGCATGGATTGGCATGCTTTATAATTGCGACCGCGGGCTCTTCAAATTCGGAAACTAGTTCAAAAGCGGCATCTGTATCATTGAGATTATTAAAACTCAGCTCCTTACCCTGAATTTGTGTAGCTGTAGCAACCCCAAAACGAACTTTGGCAGTCTTATAGAAAGCAGCTGACTGGTGAGGGTTTTCCCCATATCGCATGAGTTGGGAACGCGTACCACATAAAGTGTGCCGAAGCGGAAATTTGTCGCCTGTTTGTTTAGAGAACCAGTCACTAATCATCCCGTCATATGCTGCAGTCATGGCATAGGCGCCTGCAGCTAGGCTTTTTCTAATTTCTTTCGTGGTAGACCCGTCATTTTCTTGCATGGATGCAATTACAGTTTTGTATTCTTCCGGGTCGGTAACAACAGTAATACTTTCATAATTTTTGGCTGCAGCGCGGATAAGTGAAGGTCCTCCGATATCAATGTTCTCGATACATTCATTTAGGTCAGCACCCGATTCTATCGTCTCTTGAAAAGGGTACAGGTTGACTACTACCAAATCTATTGGCTCTATGTTGTGTTGCTTCATTTGTAGTTTATGTGCGCTATCTCCGCGTCGGCCTAAAATGCCACCATGAATTTTTGGGTGTAGAGTTTTGACGCGGCCATTTAGGATTTCGGGAAATCCAGTATAGGCGCTCACTTCTTTAACTGGAATACCGGCATTAATGAGTGCTTGTGCGGAGCCACCAGTAGAAAGAATTTCAACGCCATACGAATCGAGGAATTTACCAAGCTCTTCAATGTTTTTTTTATCAGAAACGGAGATAAGTGCTCGAGAGATCTTTTTTGCTTTTTTGTCGGTCATTTGTCTTTGAAAGTAGTTTTTTGGCTATTGGTCTTATACTCAAATTCCGGAACATATTCCTTCATTTTGGTCACGATTTCTTTGATGTTACCAGTCCTGGCCGTCTCTACCAAATTGTCAATTTGATCTGTTATGGTTTCAATACTGATAGTTCTTGGGGCGGCTAGCATAATGCCATCATAAGTTGTTTCTTCTGGCGGCTCTGAATCATGAAGAAGCTCTTCGAATAATTTCTCACCTGGACGCAACCCTGTAAAATTTATCTCGATATCTTTATCGGGTTGTAAGCCAGCTAGTAGAATCATTTGGCGTGCGAGGTCTACTATCTTCACTGGTTCACCCATATCTAGGACGTAGACACGACCCGGGTAACTATCGTGCTTCTTCCCCAAAACAGTAGCCTCAAGAACTAACTCGACTGCTTCGCGGACGGTCATAAAATAGCGTTTCATTTCCGGATGTGTGATTGTTAGCGGACCGCCATTTGAGAGTTGGCGCTGGAAAAGCGGAACAACGGAACCAGTGGAACCTAAGACATTACCAAATCTTACGGTAACAAAACGTGTCGTGTTGGTTTCTTTTATATCTAGTGCCTGACAGTAAATTTCCGCAACCCGTTTTGTCGCGCCCATAATATTTGTGGGGTTGACCGCCTTGTCCGTAGAAATCAGAACCATCGCGCTTACATGCGATTCGCAGCAAACATCTGCAATATTTTTAGTTCCCTGTATATTCGTAAGAATACCTTCGGAAGGATCACCTTCTACTATTGGCACATGTTTTAATGCGGCGGCGTGAAAAACCAACTCAGGTTTAAACAGCTTAAATATTTGACCAATACGTATATTATCCCGAATATCTGCAATTACCGATTTGACCCTAAGCTCGGGATGGCGCTCCTTTAATTCTAAGTCAATACTATAAAGTGCGTATTCAGATGACTCTAATAGGCATAAACTTAAGGGCCCGAACTCTGCAATTTGTCGGGCCAGTTCACTGCCAATAGTGCCGCCGGCTCCGGTAACCAGTATACGTTTACCTTTAACTAGGCCCATCATACTGGTCCGATCTAAAACCTGTTGGGGTCTTCCAAGCACGTCTTCTATAGCTATGGGCCGAATAGGAATTGTTTCCTCTACGTTGCTTTGGAAATCTGTTAAACGGGGAAGTTTTGCTATGGAAAGGCCGAGCCCTTCTGCTTTTGCAATTAATTTCTGTATGGTGGCTTTTGAAATATGCTCTTTTGTAATTATTATGCGTTCTGGTGGTGTACCAGCCCTCAATAAATTTTGATATACGGCACTTAAATCATCAATTTCTCCTAAAACATTAATCCCGTGAATATTGCTACCTACCCTGCCTGGACTTTCCCCAATAATCCCTACAACTTGATATGCTGCAATAGAATTGCGCGCTATCTCTCGTATAAACATTTCGGTGCCATCGGCTGCGCCAACAAGTAACACGGGAATCTTTCGAATATTTTCTCTGTCTTTTCGTTTTTTATTTCCGCGTCGATCTTTGAATTGACGATAAATTAATCTGGGTGCGCCGAGAAGTGATGCCAGAACTAACCAATTTATAAACAAAGTTGATCTTGGGGTCCACTCAAGCCGGTTAAGCATAAACATTAAAAGGACAAATATTAAAATCGATAATGTAACGGCTTTTAAAATAGCGGTTAGGTCATTTAAAGAAGCATATCGCCAAAGACCTCTGTAAAGATTTAGTAGCCAAAAACAAAAGCCGGATATGAGCATAAAAATTGTAGCAGCAAAAAAAATATTTTTCGTATCATAGAGGATTATATCAGGCCCTAATCGTATAAACATTGCAGCGGGCAACGATAGAAAGGCCATAACCAGGTCATGCCCGAATGCAATTTTTTGGCGTATTTTTATCATGTTGTCTTGAGTAACGTCCCGCAAGAACTAAGACAAGTGTTATTAAATTTTAGCATAAGTTAGAATCAATAAGATCGTTTAATAATCTAGGTATCTAAATTTAAAAATTAAAAAAATAAAACTAGATAAAACATCTATATATCTTATTTTAACTACCGACTCGTGAGATAGCCCATCGTATCTGGCCAGCCTCCCCTTTGGTTACGGAAGAGACTACGATTTGTTCAGTTCTCTTTACCTGTCCTAACAACCCCAAATAAACTCCTTCCTGTAAAGATACTGCGCCACCAGAACTTTTGAATCGCCAGCCTAGTCCACTGGGAGTTCGAATTAGAACGGTATCGGCGTGCCCAACCATGGAAGCCCTAACTGTTGGGTGTAAATGAAAGCGGGCAATAAATTTTTGACTATTTTTGCCTGTTATTTTGTCTTCTCCTCTTACATCATTTCCGNNAATGCAATTTTTTGGCGTATTTTTCTCATGTTGCCTTGAGTAACGTCCCGTAAGATCTAAGACAAGTCTTATTAAATTCTAGCATAGGTTGGCACCAATAAGATCGTTTTATGTTCTGGGTATCAAAATTTAAAAATTGAAACATAAAACTGGATAAAACATCTATATATTTTATTTTA
>DEBE01000221.1:8063-9743 GCA_002348425.1 Alphaproteobacteria bacterium UBA2964
TCTTCTCCTCTTACATCATTTCCGCTTGCGGCAAGATAAATTCGACGGCTATGGTTTACTTTTTTATTGCCCCCGTAACTGGTTAATGACGCATCAATCCACACATTACCATCGCCTTCTTGTCGTTTTGCTTTTACCGAGTAAGGGCGTGTGCCTATACCACCTTTTCGTAATAATTCGGCAGAATTAAAATCTTCTATTGTAATCGTCGAATGCGCTGCTGTAGTTCTTTGAACCTCTGACCATGAATCAATTGCACCGATGTGGGCACCACAATTTGTAATGATTCTCTCTTTGCCAACGCTCATTTCAAAACTTAATGCACCTGCATGGGACCCAATATCAAAATTGATTGGTGGAGAATTTCCTGTATCTATGAGCAACAGCGTCCTATTCGCCTCCAGTCTTTCAAACCCGATATGAGGAGTGGAATTGATTGGATTTCCTCGGGCTTCTGATCTGCCCAGTATAATATCGATCAGCCAACCCTCATTCTCATCGCTACCATTAAAGAGCGCGAGTCCACCATCTCCATGGCGGAAGAACCTGATCATTGGAGATATTTTATCAATGGCATGTTGGATAATTTCAGAAATATCTTCATTGGAGTTCTTAAGGGCTGAGCGGATATCTATAAGGTGACGTAAGAACATGAGTAGGGTGGCTGGATTCCTTGAAATATGTCCGCCATCGACTAAAATCTGTTGAGCTATTTCTCGATCAATGTTTTTACACCATTTTTTCAGCAATTGTTTATTGCCAATGCTGAGAGCAGATAGAATTAGGCCTTTGTATGTTTCGATTCTATCGAACCCTGGCCTTATAAGTTTCTCTAGCTGTCGAAGAAAAAGAGTTTGCCGTAAAATACTTGATTCAAATTCATTGATAAAATCTATATCGGCCCCTGTTGAAAAAAACTCTCGGTGTCCAAGCCAATTAGCAAGGCGCCTTCCAGTTATTCCGGGTTTCCAGGCCAAATTTTGTTGCTCAAATTCCTGAGTTTTGATCCAAAGTAAAATTAATTTCCTGATCTTAATACGAGCGGTGTCGGTTCCGACGGCACGCAAATCATCTAGCCAGTTAAACCCCGATACGTTCTCAATCCAAGAATCACTAGCGTCTTGAACCAGCCAGGGTCTGTCAGATTGATGGATAATTTTTCCCAAAAACTCAAAGTCCCCATCCAATATTTTAGAACCTTGATTGGCCTTTCCAGGCCAAAAGTCAGACATTGGGTATTTTGTTAACCCTAAATTGGATTTTGGGTGTTTAATTTTCCGCGCCCTTGACCTAAAGAGTGGCAGTGCGATTTGATATAGACCTTGACGCACACTTAAACGCAGCGCTTTGTTCTTAATTTGTGCCAGAATATAGTTAGACATCATTAAATTAGAATTATAATGGGCACATAATGGCGTAAATTCTTACAGCATCGAATAGGCTCAAAAAGTTTTTTCATATGCCACGAAGTTTTGTAATATTTTCTTGGTATCCTCCAAGGCTTTCTTTAAAAACCGCTGTTCCAGCAACGAGAATGTCAGCTCCTGCTTCAATCGTTTTCTGTGCTGTATGAGTGTTGATACCACCGTCAACTTCCAAATCTATATCACGCCCACTTCTGTCAATCATGGTTCTAATTTCTTGAATCTTGGATAATTGATTTTCGATAAAACTCTGTCC
>DEBE01000006.1 GCA_002348425.1 Alphaproteobacteria bacterium UBA2964
ACTGATGTTGTAGCAGAAAGAGGAGAATTTCATCGATTTTCAACTTGCGTATTAAATGCCTACCTAACACCTGTAGTTATTAAATATTTGGATACATTGGCAGATGAACTCCGAGGGAGAGGTGTCCAAGCGCCGGTTAATATCATGGGCTCAAACGGGGGCGCGATGACATTGGAGCAAGCCGCGAAATTTGCTGCCGGTACGTTTCTTTCTGGCCCCGTAGGAGGTGTAGGAGGAGCGGTGCGGACTTGTGAAATGGCAGATGTACAAGATTGCATCACCTTTGATATGGGTGGGACATCAACCGATGTTGCTCTAATTTATCAACGGCAACCAAGAATTAGCCACGATAACCAAATAGATGCATATCCTTTGCAGGTTCCCCAATTAGATATTCATACAATCGGTGCTGGCGGGGGGTCAATCGCTTGGGTACAGGAGGATGGTACTCTAGAGGTGGGTCCACAGAGTGCCGGAGCGCTACCGGGTCCGGCTTGTTATGGAAGGGGTGGAACACAGCCAACTATATCAGATGCAAATTTGCTGCTTGGTCGTTTGCCTACGGAGCGGACACTTTCCGGTGGCCTAAGGTTAGATAAGGCGGCGTCGGAGCTAGCATTCAAAAACCTTGCGGAAGAACTGGGCGGAGGGGAAATTGGTGCCCTTGCTGATGGTGTCCTAAAAATTGCTGTTGCAAAGATGGCTGGGGCGGTGCGGGAGGTGTCTGTGCATCGTGGTTTTGACCCTAGGGATTTTGCCCTTTTGGGTTTCGGTGGGGCGGGCCCCATGCATGTTTTTTTAGTAGCTGAGGAGCTTGCGGTGCCTCAGGTCATTATCCCTAGATTTCCTGGGCACCTGTCTGCCCTCGGGCAGCTTCTTGCTGATCAGCGCCTAGATACCGTTCAGGCGTGGGGCGGTAAATTGAGCGAACTCGATCCGAGAAAACTACAAACACCTCTAGTTGAAATGAAAGCGTCCGCGCGACAAACACTAAATGACGCAGGGTTTATGAATGACCACCAGGAACACATTTTTACCGCTGACATGCGTTATGTCGGGCAATCATATACCCTGTCAGTGCCATTGGATGAAGGCACCGATAATTGGCAGTTAGTCAGGGAATTATTTGCTGCTCGTCATACTGAAACCTTCGGTCATGCAGATGCGAGTAGTGACGCTGAAATCGTAAACTTGAGGTTAGTTTCTTTGGGTGTTGTGGATAAACCGTCTCTAGCATTTAATTCGGGTGCGGGCGATGATGTGATTGTCGAGGAACGTGAAGTTTGGTTTGACGAAACTTGGAGTGCTTGTCCCGTTCTCGATCGCCAAAAAATGAAAGCCGGCTTTAGCTTTGTTGGGCCGGCGATAGTCGAAGAAGCCGGCGGGACTTCAATAGTTCCACCGAATTGGAAAGTGACAGTGTTAGACGCTGGATCCCTTGATTGTCGCAACCCAAAAATTGAATCCTGGCAAGACGAAATTTAATATCAAGTCTAATTCACCCTTTCGTTAGAAATTCGATTAATGAGTATCATCATTAGCCTCTAATTTTGCGTTTCTGTAAGGCCAGGGTTAATCTTCTGTTAACTATGAAAAAAACTTATTAAAAGAGGGAGAGTATGGCCTATCAGGATCTAAAATATGAACTAAAGGACGGAATTGTTACTATCACAATGAACCGTCCGGAAGTAATGAATGCATTATCAGAAAATCTCGAAAAAGAAATTCACCTAGCATTTGATGAGGCTGATGCCGAGCGGAAAGCTAGGGTTATTATCTTGACTGGAGAGGGGACGGCCTTCTGTGCGGGGTACGATCAGAGCCCCAAGAAAGGTGGAAAAAAAAAGGGGGACCCCACGGGGCGTTCTATCGCAGATTTTATTGAAGGGTGGCAACGAAATGATAGTAAAATTTCCGATAACTGGGTACATATGTGGAAACTAGGCAAACCAATTATTGCGGCGGTTAATGGTTGGGCAATGGGTGGTGGTTTCTGGTATCAGCTTGCAGCCGACATGACAATCGCCTCTGAAAAAGCAGTCTTTGCGCAGCCTGAGGTGCGGCATATTTCCAATACGTCTTATTTGATGACGGCATTATGTGGATGGAAAGCGGCAAACAGGTGGGGGCTTACCGGTGATCATTTTGACGCACAAGAAGCCTATCGAATTGGAATGGTGAATGAAGTAGTGGAGCATAAAGATTTGATGTCGAAAAGTAGAGAGCTTGCCGCACGAATAGCATTGGTACCAGAGCCTGCAGTTCGCCTAAATAAGGCAATTGCAATGCAGGGGCTGCAAGCATCGGGTGTAAATGCTTCACTATTATTAGAGGGGGCTTTGGGCAGTATGGCCCATTCTTCTCACAATGAGCATCGAGAAGAACTATATAAGACCATGCAAGAAGAGGGCGTTCGAGCTTATTTGCAAAAAAGGGACGGCCCGTTTCAACCAGAACCTATGGGCCCCAAATCAGCAGCCGGTATTGCCTCAAGAAAAGATAATAATTCGACAAAGAAATTATAATACTAATTATTCTAATTAAGAAGGTTGTGCTTTGTTCGACTATGTCGTAGAGGCCACTAAACATTAATATTGTTTTGGAGGAAGAGATGGGTAAATCCTTTGATGTGGAGAATGCTTATAGTGTCAAAGATAAAGTTGTTATCGTGACCGGCGGTGGAACTGGTATCGGAAAAGTATATAGTCAAAGATTGGCTGAGAGTGGAGCTAAGGTAGTGTTGGCGGATATTGCGGCAGATGATTCCAATGATGTAGCGGCAGAAATTAGACAGTCTGGTGGGCAGGCTATATCAGTGCCAACTGATGTTACAAATGAAGAGGCAGTAAAGGCGATGGCTGATGCGGCAGCTAACGAGTATGGAGGAATTGATGGGCTGATCAACAACGCTTCTTTAATGAGCGTTTTGCCGCGAGGAGATTGGTTTGAGATTTCAGCTGAACGCTGGGATTCGGTGATGTCAGTAAATTTAAAAGGTATATTTTTATGTTGCCGCTCTGTTTACGCCCATATGCAAAAGCGTGGTGGCGGTAGCATTGTGAATATTTCATCTAGCCGAATTTGGGAGGGTAACCCAAATCGTCTTGATTATACGACCTCTAAAGCTGGTGTCGTTGGATTAACCCGAGCATTAGCCCGTGAGCTTGGTGATGATAATATAAGCGTAAATGCAATAACCCCGGGCTTTACTTTGAGTGAGACCCAACTCGCATCTTCATCGTCAAATTACCTTGGTGGTAAGGATGAAGGAAAATGTTTCAAACGGCCACAAACCCCGGATGATCTTGTTGGTGCGGTTATATTTTTATTAAGTGACGCAGCGGGTTTCATGACGGGGCAGACGGTCAACGTAGATGGCGGACGGTATATGCATTAATATTGCTGATTTAAAGGTTAAGTTGAACGTAAATCGGAGTTTAAATTATTTACGTACGTAGATTAAATATGCTGAAAGGAAGTAAGGATGTGCCCAGCTGAAGTAAACACTGAAGCCATTGCAGAATCTATGACACAAAGTGAGTATTATAATATAGCTGACTCGGTACTACCCGGTGGCGGGCTTGGTGGGTACTCACTTCCCGAGGATGTACGCTTCGTCATTCAAAAAGGGGAAGCGGGTCGTCTTCAAGACGTTAGTGGGAATTGGCATATTGATTATGTCGGTGGCGCAGGTGCTTTAATAATTGGTCATGCATTTCCGAGTGTAGTTGAAGCTGTAAAAGAGTCAGCACCGAGAGGTCTTCATTTTTTCGGTACTCTCAATCATTACGCAATTTCATTGGCGGAAGAGTTGGTGAACGCAATTCCGTGTGCTGAAAAAATAGCCTACGCGACAACAGGTTCTGAGGCCACATTTTACGCTATGCGTATTGCTCGCGCGTTTACGGGCCGAGATAAAATTTTAAAATGCGAGGGCGGTTATCATGGAAATCACGATTATTCAGCATTTTCTGTTTCTCCTCGTACAGTTTCAAATTTTCCGGTTGGCCAACCTGATACAGCGGGTATGCCGACCAACTTGTCGACGAATGTTTTAATCAGCCCCTACAACGATTTAGACGCTGTTAATGAAATTGTGAAAGGAAATAAGGATGAATTAGCGGCGATCATAGTTGAACCAGCTCAGCGGATCATATTTCCTCGTGACGGTTACCTCGAGGGTCTCCGCCAAATATGTACGGACAACGATATCCTTTTAATTTTTGATGAAGTGGTAACCGGATTTCGTTTGTCCTACGGCGGTGCGCAAACTTATTTTGGTGTTAAACCCGATCTGGCAAGTTATGGCAAAATTGTTGGCGGTGGTGGTCCGGTTGCTTGTGTCGCTGGACCTGCGGAAATCATGGAACAATGTAATCCGGTCAACAGGGGTAAAGATAATTACGCTTATATAAATGGCACGCTCCACGGAAACCCTGTGGGCTGTGCAGCAGGGCTTGCGACATTGGAGGAACTCCGTTCTGCTAATTTCTACGAAACGCTCCATTCCCGTTCGGCTGATATACAGCGACGATGTCAAGAAGTTCTAGATGCCCATAATTTGCCCGCAATTGCTATCGGAAAAGGCTCACTTTGGCAAATCGTTTTCATGGAAAAGGAGCCTGAAAGTTTTGCAGATTTTATACGGGCCGATATGGCTTCTACACGTGAATTAGACCTTTGTCAGATGCGACATGGTTTGTATGTTCTCCCGTCAGTTCGTCGTTTTGTTTCTTCTGTCCATACAGATAAAGATTTTGATGACACCCTTACCGCGCTTGATGCGGCCTGCCGAGATATAAAGTGAGAATTTTATGAGTTCACCTAGTTTAGTAGAGATAAAAGGTCGGGCGGTCCTTTTTTCAGAAATGACACCGCCTCCTGGTGAAGAATTAAAATTTAATGAATGGTATGACGGGCATCATTCGCCCAGTCATGTACAGGGGGTTCCTGGTTTTCTCAGCGCAATGCGGTATCAGTCTCCTGAGGGTCCAAATTATTTGGCGATTTATGAACTTGAAGGACCAGAGGCTCTCGATCATGAAGAGTACAAACGGCGGAAGTTAACCCCGGATAATCCTACGTATAAAATGTTAAAATCCGTTTCTGGGTTTACTCGATATATTGCGACGGAAGAATATTCACTTATTCATTCTAAAAATGTTGAAAATCCACTAGACGCAGATCTTGTATTTTGCGTTCTTTTTACCGTACCGGCCGACAAACATCTGAGCTTTGAACGTTGGTTTGATACCGAACACGCGCCGATGTTACTAGAGAGTAGGGACTGGTATTGCTCGAGAAGGTTTAAGATCATTGCACATGATCCCGAACCGCATACACACTTGATAATACATTATTTAAAAGGAAGAGATGCACTAGAAACCCCTGAAAGGGAGGCGGCATCTCAAACGGAATGGCGTAGAAAATTATCCAACGAGAGCTGGTTCAAACCAATCACAAGGACTTACATAAAGAGGAATAAGAGGTTTTTGAAAACTGGGTAAGGGTAAATAGAGGAAAAGTAAATGGCAATTTCAAATGAGAAAACTTACGATAAGGGGTTGAATATTCGGAGGGAGGTTCTTGGTGCAGAATATGTGGACCCGAATATTGAAAAAGCGGCGCAGGATGATTTTCATGGTGCGATCCAGGACGTTGTTACAGAATATTGTTGGGGTATGGGATGGGGTCGGGAAGGTGTACTCGACCGAAAAACACGTTCCATGCTAGTTCTTGCAATGCTGACAGCGTTGGGGAAACCAAATGAATTAAAAGCCCATACGAGGGGCGCGCTAAGAAATGGTTGTACTGTAGAAGAAATCAGGGAATTATTGATACATGCAACGGTGTACTGTGGAATACCAGCGGGCGTGGATGCATTTAGAAATGCTAAAGAAGCCATTGATGCATGGGAAGTGGAACAAGAAAAATAGATCAATTAGTCGAATAGCCGGCCATATCCCTTTACCTCGCCTGTTATCCTGAGAAGGTGAAGCGCGTGCCAGAATGACGCGGTATTACTGCTAATTACTGGCTTGCCGAGATCGTCTTCTAATATTTGTATGACACTCGATGAGCCGAAGTCTGTGCAACAAATGAGAACAGCCTCTGCATATTTGTCGTCTACAGATTTTACATGCTCATAAATCTCGTTGGGTGGTACGCGAGACATTTTCTGAATCTTTTCCAGTGTTCCGCCTAAACCCAGTCCTTTCACAGATAACACCTCAAATCCATTACTTTCTAAAAATTTACGTTCTTTTTCATTGGTAACGTCGGTATAGGGGGTCGCCATAGAAATTCGTTTAACATCAAGCGAGCGCAGAGCTTCAAGAATTGAACCTGCAGTTGAAATTGATGGTTTTCCTGACCTTTTTTCCATTGTTGTGATCAGTCGGTCCGCCGGGCATGCCATCGATCCAGAGGTGCAGCCATATACGATAAGATCAGCGCCGGCAGTCGCTAAATTTTCGGAGGCATCTCCTGCATGCTCCAGCATTTCTTCAAAATTATCCTCTTCTGGATTTCCATGAAGAGGAACTCTGGTAAAGTGAACAGTAACACCACCCGGTCTCATGTTATTGAATTCGGTTTCATTGTTTGTATTGCTCACAGGAATTATAGTTCCTATGCGGGCGCGCCAACTTGCCGGACGCTTTTCCATATTTGGTTTCCTTTAATTTGAACTATCGAATGGCTTTGATTTTACTGACATCACCAAGCATTTCAATCTTCGCTTTAGACCTTAGGGCGTTAATTGATTTTTCAAATATTTTGTCTAAAAGGTTGTTACGAATTTTTGATATGGCTTGGTCATAATTTTCGGTTCCAGCGCGGCGTTTCCCTTCCACTTTTATAATGTGAAAACCAAACTGTGTTTTTACGGGTTCCAGAGTGAATTTTCCTATTTCAAGAGAAAATGCTGCCTTGGAAAAAGGAGGAACCATTTGTTCTTCACTAAAAAATCCAAGATCCCCGCCATTCTTGGCGGAAGGA
The DNA here is from genome assembly GCA_002348425.1 of Alphaproteobacteria bacterium UBA2964. The sequence goes on from DEBE01000006.1 coordinate 7,000, forward strand.
CCAGTTGACCTCTCCTTTGCGAGTGTTACAAAATTAATACCTTTTTTCAGTAGAGAAATAATTTTTATTGCTTCAGTCTTTGTTTTAACAAGGATATGTCGAGCACGAACTTGGACCCTCTTTGGTTGAAGAGCGATAGATTTTTGATATTCATCCCGAATTTTAGTTTCGGAGAGTTGATTTTTAATTATTTCGGATAGGTAGGCTTCGTTAAGAACACTTCGTCGTGCAGCCGCAAAGTGTGCTTTTATGATTTTATCATTGTGTAGTCCCTTGTTAATCGCGGCTTCAGCGATAAGCCTTTGCTCTATTATTCGGTCGATAAGTTTATCCCTAATTTTCTGGTAGGAAATTTTTTTATATTGGGGTGGGAGCCTGTTGTAGAAAACTCTTATTTCTAATTCTGTGACCGGTGAACCATTAACTACGGCAATTACCTTATCTTCAGAGGTCCTTCCAAATTGTTCCTTCGAGGCTGCATCAGAGAACGGATGAATGGCTAGAGTGAGATAAAACGCTATTAAGGTATGAGGTTTCACGGCGCAATCCTTTAAAATTTGTGGGATGAAACGAAACAGTTTAGCACAATTGAAGCAGCATATGGTCTTCTAAAATATTTGCACAAATGTGTACAGGGGCTTGCGAAATGTTGAAACAAGTCATACGGTGCCGCGCTGCTAAAAAAAATTAACTAATTTTTTGAGGAGAGGTACAATGAAACATTCAATTTTATTCGCCTGTCTTTGCTGGGTGGTCTCCGTATTTGTTACGACCTCGGTAGACGCTGGCAAATTAAAAAAGGTGAAGATCACAGCCGCTCGAAACAGTATTCTCATGTTGTATTCCCACGGCCCAAAGGATGCTGGTATATTTAAAAAGCATGGGATCGATTTGGAAATTGACAATCGACCATTTAAAGGTCACATGGCTGGCCTTCCAGCCGGAGAGGTTCCCTGTACAACTTATGCCGGTACAGCTGCTATCGCCCGTATTAACAAAGGTTTGGAGTGGGTTATTGTTGGTGGTGGTCTCACAGTTATGCAAGAAGTCTTTGTTCTCAAGTCGTCTCCTTTTAAGACGATTACCGATTTGAAGGGTAAGAAGTTTGCAAGTTGGTCCACAGGCGCTGGAGCTTTCAAGGCGATGCGTGCTACGGTGATTGACGGTTATGGGTTTGATGTCCTGAAGGATACTGAATTCGTACAAGCTGCTCCTCCAGCACTTCTAAAGATGTTGGATCGAGGACAAATTGACTCGATGTTTAATATCAGTTCCTTGACCATTGCAGCAGCGGCCCAGCCAGAAAAATATCGTTCAGTTTATGCTCCGAATGATTATTGGAAGAAGAAAACCGGACAGGCAATTCTTTGGTCA
>DEBE01000061.1 GCA_002348425.1 Alphaproteobacteria bacterium UBA2964
CCAAGAGCGTTGGCACAGATTTGTGCCATCGTCGTTTCAAACCCCTGCCCTAATGAAGCTCCCCCTGTCAAAACTTCAATATTTCCATTATCATCAACAGAAATCCGAGCACCGTCTGACGGTCCTTTGCCGCTTTCCTCTACAAAAATTGCTATCCCGGCTCCCACCATCTCACCGTTAGAACGGCGTTTTTTCAGGTCAGATTCTAAATCATTCCATTTTAGCCAACTCAGTGATTTATCCAGCAACCTTGGATAGTCCCCCGTATCAATTTCAAGATTTTCCACGCCTTTTTCATCAAACTTTATAGAAAAAGGCATGTCTTCCGTTTCAATGAGATTACGACGACGGATTTCCACGCGGTCTATGCCAAGCTTTACGGCTAGTGCGTCCATTAATCGCTCACGTACAAAAGTACTTTCGAATCTTCCGGGAGCTCGATATGTCGCAGCGGGCGTTTTATTAGTCAGGCGTAAATGGCAAAGCGCTCTATATGCGGGTACTTTGTAGGCGCCAGTGAGCATACACATTGTGCGGTTAGGTACATTAGCTCCGTGGGTTCGTATATATCCACCTTGATCATGGTAGAACTCATCTTTCATACCGAGGATAAGACCATCTTTATCTGCGGCAATCTTAACAAGGTGGCGCTGATTGCGACCCTGATTGGCCGCCATCATATGTTCCTGACGATCCTCTATCCATTTTATTGGCCGACCGAGACGCATTGCTCCGACCAGCACCAGTACATCCTCTGGATATAACTCGCCGCGAATACCAAACCCCCCACCAGTATGCCCTTCATATAACTCTATCTTATCCGAATCGCGGTTAAGCATCCGCATAAGTGTATCTCGGTTACGATGGGGCACCTTTGCTGCCCCATAGAGTTTGAGAATATCTTTTTCGTGATCATAAACACCGATTGCTCCGCGAGTCTCCATCGGCACGCCGGAATGCCGGCCGGTCCGAAGATCAAGTTCAATAATCGTATCCGCCCTTTCAAAAGCACCATCAATATCGCCATATGTATGGGTAAGCAGCCCAGCTTCAGAACTCAAGCCATCGTCAAATTCCCCTAGCTCCTCATCAGCAGATGTAATAACTCTTAATGGCTCAGTGTTAATTACAACGAGCTCTGCCGCATCCTCAGCTGTATACGGATCTTCGGCAAAGACCGCCACCAACGGATCACCAACGTAACGCACCCTTTTGTCGGCTAAAACATTTTGTCGAAAAGGCTTTAGTTCCTCGGAAGATTTGTCAGCACGAAAATCTATTGGAGGCAAATCTGAAATATCTTCACTCGTCCAAATCTTCACCACACCAGGAATTTTTTGTGCTTCGCCTGTTTCGATGGATAAAATTCGGGCATGAGCATATGGGCTGCGAACAATGCGCATATGGAGTTGATCCGGGAAATTTAGATCCGCCGCATATTTACCTATACCTGCAATTAAGGGTGGGTCTTCCAGCCTTGTTAACCGCCGACCAAGGAGTTCTTTGTTTTGCGTAGCCATAGCTATTTGATAACGAATTTTTTAGAAATAAGCAAAGGGCCAAAATTTTTAATCCAAATATTCGATTTGACTATATATTTCTCTTGCCTTTGGATAAAACCAAGATGCAGGACCTAATGAGGAAATCAATTAAATGGCTGAAATTAAAACAAAGACGATAAAATGCGAGGGTGGTCTGCCAGCTTTCATTGCAGAACCCGCAATAGTAAATCATCCGCTCCCGGCAATAGTGCTTATTCACGAGCGTTATGGACTGGTCCAGCATACCCTTGACTTAGCGGTACGGTTTGCTCACGACGGTTTTGTATGTATTGCACCTGATTGCTTTTTTCGGCACCCCAACCAAAAAGGTTTACACGCGGGTGACGAGCGGTATGACATTACGGATGACGAAGCAGCGGAACTCCTCGGTTCATCAATAAAAACTCTAGAAGGGATGACGGAGGTTAACAGTAGTTGTATTGCGGTTAAAGGTGTATGCCAGACTGGTCGGCACCCTTTAATTTTAGCCGCACGCCAAAAGATCGCAGCTGCCTTAGTCTGGTACGGTGCCGCTCAGGACCGTGAATGGGATACGAACGAGCTTTACCCGGAAGCGCTTGAAGACGTAATAGCCAAGGTTGACTGCCCTGTGCTCGGTATGTTCGGTGAAGCTGATCACATGATCTCAATAGATCATGTTAGAAGATTTCGTGACTGCCTTGAACGAAAGGGAAAAAGCCACGCAATTCATATTTTTCCAGGAGCTCCTCATGGATGGCTAAATGATACAATGCCGGGGCGTTATCGTCGCGAACAGGCAGAGGCAGCTTGGCAAGTGCAACTAGCTTTTTTAAGCGAGGTATTATCGCCTGCCTACAATCGTAACAATATTTATTCTCGATACGATTGCGCCATCAGCCAAGATTATGACTTTTCAAAAAATGTTCGACAAGAGTAGTGTGAGCGTCAAACGCGGTGACCAGAAGGCGGCAAGCCCATGAGAACTTGTCCTACAGGCTCATAGTTAGAGATATGTGACTGTCCTTGGGCTAACACTGTGTGAATGTCCCGGAACCTACGCTCAAAGGGATTTACCTCGAATATTGCGTTTGTGCCGCAGGCCTGAAATACAAAATTTGCAACCTCTTGAGCTTGATTCATGGCATATGTTATCGCAAGCCTTAATCTGGCTCTTACATCGTAACTTGGGGATTCGCCGGAACATTGGACATTCCAATATTCTTCAATCATTTCTATAAGAAAAGCCCTGCTTGATCGTAGTTTTGCCTCGTTAATAGAAACTTGCGACTGAATGACTGCATTTTCCCTGAGGACTGTCGACATTCCTCCACCAACTTTTGTTTCTGCCAATTTTTTAAAATCTTCCAGCATGGTGCGGGCAACCCCAAGAGTAAGGCCCGAAAACATGATTCCGTAACTGGTCAACAAAGGAATATTATAGAGAGGCCCCATCTCCACTCGATCCGGCTGGCTATCCCGCCAAGTGGTATACTCTTCGGGTATGAATAAATCGACGACCTTATAGTTATCGCTGCCGGTCCCTTTAAGACCCATCACTTGCCAAACATCAATCATTTCGGCACTAGATTTTGGAAATAACATCGTTCTCATACGAGGCTTGCCATTGTCATCTGATAAATGGTTACCATTTTCGTCGCAAACACGACTATGTCCCCCAAGCCAGGTAGCATTCCGGCTACCACTTCCGAAACGCCACTCGCCAGTTACACGATACCCTCCTTCAACTGGTACCGCTGATGCCTTCGCAGGTGGCCCCCAAGCTAAAATAGCATCTGGCGACCCAAAAATATCCTTACAGACTTCGTGCGACACATAAGCTGAGCCCCATGTACAACCGGTGCCCTGGCCAACACACCATGCAGTGCTAGCGTCGGATTGGGCAATAGTTTCTACAGCCTGCATTAGCACCAATGGGGAAGCCTCACCACCACCTATCGAACGAGGTAATGCCATCCTAAACAGTTCAGCGTCATGTAAGGCTTCCATAACTTCTGCTGGGACTTTACCTTCGGCCTCCGTTGTATCTGCTGCATCCGCGATCATTCCTTGTAAACTTTGCGCGCGGGCAATCCAATCCTTATTTATTGTATCCGAAACTGCTTGATCCATAATCCATTCCTATTTTTAGCAGCGCCAGAGGGCACGAGTTCTGATAATGTTATAGGGGCTTTAAGTTGCAATCTACCCCCAGAAAATTCCATTTATTTTTCCAAGTCTATATCTAGAGCCTGGAAAATTCTTGTATGCATATTATAAGTCCCAATTAGGACCGTTAGGGCAATAATTTCTTTCTCCTCAAAATGCACCGACATCTTATCATAGACAGCATCTGGAACGTGTATGTCCTTTGTCATAGCATCGGTGTAACCTAAGACATTACGTTCTTTTTCATTAAAAAGATCAGATTTTTTCCAATCCTTAAGTGCATCACACTCCGAAATTGATAGGCCCTCGGCCTCGGCCAACTCAGGGACATGCTGATTAATCACGTATTGGACATGGTTGAGGTATGCAATACGAATGATTACCATTTCTCTCAGGCGGCCCTCGAGGCCTAAGTCCCAGCGAACCATGTTAAGATAGTCAAACCAACCTCGAGCCGCAGGAGGATTGTGCAGCAACAACTTGTAAATGTTGAGGAGTTTGCCACGTCGGCCGGCCTTCAACTTCTCCACAAATTCCGAAAATTCGGGATCTTTTTCTGCTTCAACTAAAGAAACACGCGCCATAACACCTCCTAAAACCTATTGCAGGCCTTGGTCTAGACTTGGGCCTGCAATGGACTCAAGACTTATTTGCCTCCGCCTTCCTTCTTTCAAATAGCTGTACTAGTTTGATTACATCGGCGGCATCCATTCTGCCAAGCGGCCCTGCACAATAACTTGAGGCGACAACCTTACCATCCTCACCGAGTAAAAATTCGGAAGGCTGGATTATACTGCGGCGGTCTTCCCACCAAGCATCAATTTTTAGGGCGTCTTCGCGTGTTACACCTTGACCAACCGGAAAGGAAACTTCATTAGCCACAAGTGCTGCTTCATCGCCAATATCAACACTCGCCGCAATAACCTTTACACCTTCGGCCTCAAGGATAGCCTTTTCTTTTTCAAAACCGACTAACTGTCGGCGGCAGTATGGTCACCAGTGACCTCGATAGAATAGAATCAGTTGATATTTTGCATTAGTCAAATTTGGCAACGCCGCCTTACCACCGCCGACCAGATTGAGGGTCATTGCGGGAAACGCGTCACCGATGTCCAATTTTGTTGCCATTTTTACTCCAATTAACGATAGGCACATTGCTTATGTAATAAAAAATATACAATACCGACGATTGCTGATCTGATCAAATAGGCATATTCTTAAACTAGAATAATTTGGGGAGAAAAATCCATGGATCCGCGTTTTGAAAAATTCCAAAATTTGGAATGGGGGAGTATGACCTACCCAGAAAAGCGAGAGGTTTGGCTTGAAATATCTGATATTGGTGTCGACGAATTTGATAAAATGATGGCAGCTCAAAAAGCACGTCAGGATCAGGTGCCAAGGATTGGTGATAATGCGCCTGATTTTAGGCTAGAGCGTCTCGATAGAAGTAAAAAGCGTTCCGGCGAGTATGTCAGATTATCTGACCTCAAAGGAAAATCCGTCGCCCTTTGTTTTGGCTCCTATACTTGACCACCTTTTCGAGACCAGTCCGTGCGACTGAACGAGATATATGAGGCTAATAAAGACAATATCGAATTTTTCCTAATCTATATACGTGAGGCACACCCTTCTGATGGTTGGCAGACATTGCAAAATCTTGAAGCAGAAATTTTTTACAAAGCTCCCAAGACGTCTGACGAAAGAGCTGATGTTGGTAATGCATGTCAAATTGGTCTTGCTCTTAAATATCCAATCCTCCTCGATAATATCGATGACGAAGTGGAGAGGAATTATGTTGCCGCTCCAATTCGCCTCTTTGTTATCGACCCAGACGGGAAGATTGCCTATGCTGGTAAGGAAGGACC
>DEBE01000197.1:0-523 GCA_002348425.1 Alphaproteobacteria bacterium UBA2964
TTGCTTTTCGAACGTAATTTACCAATTCATCTTTTAGCCCCGGACTGGGTTCCTCACCAATCATGAGCGTCACGTAGGCATAAATACCTTGCCCTTTTATTTCGTGTGGAAATCCGACTACTGCGGATTCTGCGACTTTGGGGTGAGCCACTAAGGCACTCTCTACCTCCGCGGTTCCAATGCGATGTCCTGAAACATTCAGGACATCGTCTACCCTTCCAGTTATCCAATAGTAACCGTCTTCATCACGCCGGCAACCGTCGCCGGTAAAGTAACAACCATCGTAAGTTGAAAAATAGGTTTCAATGAACCTTTTATGATCTTTAAAAACAGTTCGCATCTGACCGGGCCAACTATCAAGTAGGACGAGATTACCTGATGCTGCCCCCTCGACGAGTTCTCCATCAGCATCCATTAAAGCGGGACGGATACCAAAGAAGGGTCGTGTTGCGGAACCGGGTTTGAGGGCTGTAGCGCCAGGTAGTGGGGTAATGAGAATCCCCCCTGTTTCAGTTTGCCACCA
>DEBE01000197.1:847-6906 GCA_002348425.1 Alphaproteobacteria bacterium UBA2964
TCAGTTTGCCACCAAGTATCAACGATAGGGCATCGCTTCTCACCTACTACATTATAATACCAAAGCCATGCTTCAGGGTTAATTGGTTCCCCGACGGATCCTAGAAGGCGAATCGATTTGCGACTTGTTTTTTTAACTGGTTCGTTACCCTCACTCATTAGGGCTCGAAGGGCGGTCGGTGCTGTATAAAAAATATTAACATTATGTTTATCGCAAATTTCCCAGCACCGTGAGGAGTCGGGATAAGTTGGAACACCTTCAAACATTAAGGTGGTGGCGCCATTTGATAGCGGTCCGTATACAATATATGAGTGTCCTGTTATCCACCCAACGTCAGCAGTGCACCAATAAATATCACCATCATGATAGTCAAATACATATTGATGTGTCATTGATGCGTATACCATATATCCGCCTGTGGTATGCAATACACCTTTGGGTTTACCTGTAGAACCCGATGTATAAAGAATAAATAAGGGGTCCTCGGCTGACATCTCTTCCGGAATACATTCAGCTGATGCCTCAGCCATTATATCTTGATACCAGTGATCCCTTCCCTCTATCCAGTTGATATCTGCTCCGGTTCTGTTGACTACTATGCAAGTATTGACCTTGGGACATTTTTCGAGCGCAGCATCTGTATTTGCTTTCAGGGGTATAGGGCGCCCACCGCGGATTCCTTCATCAGATGTGATGACTACATTAGAGTCGCAATCTAATATTCTCCCGGCAATGGACTCTGGTGAAAACCCCCCAAAAATAACCGAATGAATAGCTCCTATCCTAGCACAGGCTAGTACTGCAATGGCAATTTCCGGAATCATTGGTAAATAAATGGTAACTCTATCGCCTTTTTTAACTCCAAGAGATTTCATCGCATTAGAAAATTTGCAGACCTCTTTATGGAGTTCATTGTATGTAATTTTTTTATCCTCATCTGGGTTATCGCCCTCCCAAATGATTGCGACTTGGTCACCGCGTGTGGGTAAATGGCGGTCGATACAATTTTCGCAGGCATTGAGTGTCCCATCGTAATACCATTTTATATGGACATCATTTTTTTCATATGAAACATCTTTGATTTTATTATAAGGCTTGATCCAGTCTATCCGTTTTCCTTGCGCCGCCCAAAAATTTTCAGGGTTGTTGACCGACTGTTGATAAAGTTCGAGATATTTAGCGTTATCGATAAAAGACCTTTCCGAAATTTCTTCTGGAACAGGAAAAATATTTTGGTCAGACATTAGTTTGAACTCCCGTTGAATTTAATCTGGACTGCGGCGGCCAATTTCTCTTTGACTTGATTATTAACGGACTGGCCCGTTGCCGCAAGATGGTGCGAACTGCCCGAACTTATATATAATATTTTCACTTCCTGTTCTGCGTTAATCGCATACTATTTTCTTGTACAAAATTATTATGAACCTAGCATAATTTGGCCATCTTCAATTTTAATTTCCACTGGTGCAAGGGAACGCCCTATACACGGCCCCGCAACACACATCCCATTATGAATTTCAAAAAAAGCTCCATGTGTGGCACACAGAATATAATCTTTTTCGATAGTTAGGAATGTATCAGGATTCCAATCTAGGGTCGTACCCTGATGAGGGCAAAGATTTATGTATCCAAACACCTCGTCACCGCGCCTGACTATGAAGAGCCTCTCCCGTCGACCAACTCTAAAACCCCTGCTGCCGGGATCCTCAATATCTGACAGGTTGCATAAAACTGTATCACTACCAAGATCTTTAAGGGTTGTGGGTATCTGTTTTTTGGTTGGGGTCACGGCTTAATATCAGCCATGCGGCAAATAATTTTCCATTCTTCTTTACCTACCGGGACCACAGATAAGCGCGATTGTTTAACCAGCGCAAGGTTTTCTAATGCTGGCTCACACTTGATTTGTGCCAAAGTCACTGGTTTTCTGACAGGATAAAGCGCCTCGACGTCGACCATACCAAACCGCCCGGATTTGTCCGTATGATCTGGGTAATGTTCTTTCACTACTTTAACAACGCCCACGATCGTTTTTTCCTTAACAGAGTGGTAGAAAAATCCTTTATCGCCAATCTTCATTGCTTTCATATTATTATTAGCTTGATAGTTTCGAACGCCGTCCCAATGTTCGACACCTTTTTCTACTTGATCATTCCATGACCACGCGCCGGGTTCAGATTTAAAAAGCCAGTACTGCATTTTTGTCTCCGATCATTAAAATAATTTTAGCGTCTATTATGCATTTCGTTCTGAAACGGCCTTGCTAAAAGGCCTTCTATTGCATCATCAATTGTTACTTCTCCATTAACAATTTTTGATACTGATTGTGTTATCGGCATTTCTATATCCAATCTTTTAGCGAGCGTGGAAATGGCAACAGCGGATGTCACCCCCTCAGCGATAGATTTTCGTTCCTGCAATACCTGCTCAAGTGTCTCACCTTTTCCCAATGCTATTCCTAAAGAATAATTGCGGGACTGATTACTGCTACAGGTTAAGGTTAAATCACCGAGACCTGATAAGCCCATCATGGTTTCCGCCCTGCCCCCTTTTGCAACACATAGCCTCGTCATTTCGGCGAGACCCCGTGTAATAACTGCGGCTCGTGCATTATCTCCAAAACCATGCCCATCTGCGATACCGCAGGCAATGGCGAGTACATTTTTAACGGCACCCCCTATCTCGGAACCAATAACATCAGTGCTAAGATAGGGGCGTAATTTTTGGGTTCCTATTGACTGTATTAACTCCTCTCCCAAATTCGGTTGATGGGTTGCTAGTGTAACTGCGGTCGGGAGACCATTGGCAACTTCTGCTGCGAATGTTGGCCCAGATAAGACAGCAATTGGCCTACTTGGAAGTGTGTCGTCAACGATTTCAGACATAAGCGCTGCTGAGTTCTGTTCAATTCCCTTGGCGCATATGACTACTGGGATGTCCCTGGATAAATAGCCTGCTAGCTGTTTGGTTATGTTCCTAAGAAATTGTGCTGGTACGACTAGGAATATAGCGTCAGTAGCTGCTGCTTCTTCAAGAATAGCTGTTGCACGAATTCCAGGCTCTAATTTAATTTCTGGCAGATAAGCGGTATTTTCATTTTTTTTGTTAATTGTTTCCGCAACATCCGGTTCATATGACCATAAAACTACCCCACAACCAGCTTGATAAATCGACTGAGCAAGAGCGGTTCCCCAGGCCCCAGCACCGATAATTCCAATATGGGAGATAGTCATTTTTTATCTCGTTTTACGTTTTGCATTCTATGACCATAATATTTGTTGGTCGATTAGATCAAGATTTAACCCCTGCGTAAGGCATTGCAGGTGCATTTGGATCAAGTGGCCAGCGTGGTTTTGGGGCAAAGTCCAGTCTATCAACTAAGTTGTTTTTTAACCGCTCTAAGCCAGCCCAAGCAATCATTGCGGCATTATCAGTACATAATTCCTGTGGTGGAGCAATAAATCGTAATTTTTCATTTGCAGCAATTTGGCACAATTTTTTTCTTATACAAGAATTCGCGGCTACACCACCAGCCACAACAAGGCTGGTGCCGCTTGGACAATACTTTCTAAATTCCAAAATAGCATTTGTGACTCTATCGCCGACAACATCGGCGACGGTAGCTTGAAAATCGGCACACAAGTTATTGATATTTTGTTCTATTATTTTGTCGCCGGGCAATTTTTCAATCGTATTCCTAACCGCCGTTTTGAGGCCTGAGAAGGAAAAATTACACCCCTCTCTTCCTTTTAAGGGTCGCGGTAAATTAAACTGCCCGATTTTTCCTTGCCTTGCTGCTTTTTCTATCGCTGGGCCGCCAGGGTAACTCAGTCCTAACATTCGTGCAGTTTTATCAAAAGCTTCGCCTATAGCGTCATCTATTGTTGTGCCGAGACGTTTATAAGAATCGACCCCTTTAACAATTAATAATTGGGTGTGCCCGCCAGATACTAAAAGAAGGAGATACGGGAACTTTATATTATCTGTTAGACGAGCAGTAAGCGCGTGTCCTTCCAAATGATTTACAGCTATAAAAGGAAGATTTCGTCCCAAGGCAATCGCCTTCGCGGTCATTACCCCGACAATGACACCTCCGATTAGGCCTGGACCAGCCGTTACGGCAACCGCATCTAAATCAGCATATGAAATCTCAGCTGTATCCATTGCTTGGGTGATAATATGATCCAGTGCACTAACATGAGCCCTTGCGGCAATTTCTGGCACAATGCCGCCGTATGGTGCATGTTCAGCGAGCTGGGAGCGGACAATATTAGACAATATCATACGATCCCCGGAGACAATTGACGCCGCCGTTTCGTCGCAGCTAGTTTCTATTCCAAGAACTTTCATCGTAGGGCAATATAACACATTTTTAATGAAGTGCTTCCACAAATGGTCGCTAAGCGTTACAGCTATATTATGATAAAAAAATTAAGAATTGCCACAAGAAGTAGCCCGCTAGCCATAGCACAGGCACAAATTGCACGAGACGCTCTGATATCTGTAGATACTCGGTTAGCTGAACCTGGCTTAATTGATATTATACCAATTCAAACTACTGGTGATAAAATGCAGCGGGGATCGCTGACCAAGATAGGTGGAAAGGGTTTGTTTACTAAGGAAATCGAAGACGCCCTTTTAGAGGACAGGGTTGATATTGCGGTTCATTCAATGAAGGATATGCCCACAGCCTTGCCACCGGGACTTAGAGTAGTGGCGGTGCTCCCTAGAGAAGACACTCGTGATGCATTAATCTCAAATAATAAAAAAATCAAATCGATTGAGGACCTGCCGTCGGGTGCCTGTGTAGGAACTGCTTCGTTGCGACGAAGTGCGATTTTAAAAAATAAACGACCAGATATAAAAATCACAAATTTACGTGGTAATATTCAAACCCGTCTAAAAAAAGTCGAGGCTGGTGATTTTGATGCAACTTTTCTTGCTGTTGCTGGATTAAAAAGGTTGGGGCTTTTGGAGAAAATGACAGGTATATTGGACTTTAAAGAAATGTTGCCTGCCGTTGGTCAAGGGGCTCTGGGTATTGAGTGTCGAAAAAGCAATTCCAAAATATGTGAGTTGATTGATCGGGTGAATCATAAAGAAACGTATGCCTGTGTTCAGGCGGAACGGGCTTTTTTGGCGGTTCTGGACGGATCTTGCCGGACGCCAATTGGTGGATTGGCAACTCTCGATGGTTCTATCTTCACCATTACTGGTCTAGTAATTCGTCCAGATGGGAGCGAAGCAATTTACCGTAAAAGGCAAGGTGATTTTGGGAATTCAATGGAAATTGCGAGAGCGGTTGCTGCTGATCTGAAGAGCGCCGCGGGCCCTGGGTTTTTCAAAGAAGATTGCTAATGTCCGATGAAGGTTCTCATTACAAGACATGAATCGAACGGTATAAACTTAGATAATATCCTTTCACAAGAGGGGATCGCTACTATGCGTGAACCTCTTCTAAAAATTGTACCCAAATTTGAACCGATATTGGTCAAAAATTTTCAAGCCTTAATTGTAACTAGTGCTAACGGCTCCATTGCGTTAGCTAAGGGTACGGATTACCGAAAAATTCCGGTATTTGCAGTGGGCGGTGCGACAGCTGCGATTGCAATTGAGGCGGGGTTTGAACAGGTTAGAAATGCTGATGGTCGCGTGTTGACGCTGACTGATATTATCATTTCAGAACTCAACCCGGATCATGGCCCTTTATTATATATATCCGGTGAAAATATTTCCGTCGATATCGAAAAGATTTTGAGGGCTGAAAAATTTAAAATCCATCGTCAAATAGTTTATCGGGCTGTCCCCGCTAAAGCACTCTCGGCTTCTACAATGCATGCATTAAGAAAAAATAACATTGATGTTGTGTCATTTTTCTCTCCACGTACAGCGATTACATTTGCTAAAATAATTGAGAAAGAGAGGCTAAAGGAAATTTTTAGGTCCCTCAAGGCAGTATGTCTTTCCGAAGCGGTGGCCGATCCAATTCGGAATCTTGGGTGGCAAGAAGTTTTAATTTCGGGGACGCCGGATCAAGAATCATTAGTACGATCTTTATG
>DEBE01000196.1 GCA_002348425.1 Alphaproteobacteria bacterium UBA2964
AGGCTTAAACCAACCCGCTGGCTTTATGAAGGTATTTTCTCTTTGCCCTGTTTGGTCTCACGCCACCAAATATAAAGGCCGCTCGCAATAACAATACCGGCACCCCCTATTGTTATTTTATCCGGGAATTGATCAAAAAATATCACTCCGAAAAGGGTCGCCCAAATAATTTGAGTATAAAGAAAAGGGGATAAACGGGACGCGGGTGCAATTTCAAGGCCTCTTATCAAAAGATAGTGACCGATCCCATACAAACCTCCTAAGCCCATCATTAAAAACCAATCTGTTAGAGATGGCATAATCCATACGAAAGGAACAAACATTGAGGTAACCGAAACCCCAAACACACTGGTCCAAAAAAGACTAGTTTGCGTGCTATCAGACCGTGACGCTATGCGGGTTAAAATTTGATAAAAGGCATAACAAATCGCGGACCCCAAAGGCAGGATAGCTGCCCAATGGGTAGCCCCACTACCCGGACGGATAATAATCAACGCACCAGCAAACCCAACAAAGATTGCTATCCAACGACGCCAGCCTACATGTTCCTTGAGGATGGGAATTGAAAGAGCGGCAATAAAAATTGGTGCTATAAAAAGAATAGCAACGGCATCAGCAAGGGGCAGATAGCGTAATGCAAAAAAGAACAAACTGGTAGCAATCAACATCAAGGCAGAACGCGTAATATGCAGCCATGGACGTGATGTTTTAGCTAGGCGGAAAATTCCTGAGCGGAAAAACAAAACAAAGGTAACAAGTGCATGGAAGACATAACGCGCCCAAACTACCTGCGTTATATCATATCTAGGTGCCAAAGTTTTAACTATGGCTTCACCACCAGCAAACAAAGCTAAGCCCATCATCATTAAAATAATGCCGAGCCGAATATTTTGTGAATCGTATTTCTGAGACATTAAATAGCTATTGATGATCGCTCTTAAAGGTGGCGCATGTGTATAGTTTAAGGATCTTTTTAGCAATAGAAGGCTATCATTATTAGCCATAAAGTGATTCGGGTGATAATAACATCCAAATATTTTTGAAATAGAAGAAGATATTATGCTCAATTATTGCAGGAATTTTAAGGGGTAAGAACCACTCATGGAGCCTTCTTTTTTAGGTGTACCCGATGTCAATATATGGATGTTTTGGGGACTGACATTATTTGCCGCTTTTACAGCTTTTGTCGGCATTGCCACTGGCGCGGCAGGAGGGCTTGTAATGATGGTCGGACTAGCATCAATTTTTCCTCCAGTTATATCGATCCCTCTTCACACTGTAGTGCAGTTAGGCGGGAATACCAGCCGCATTCTTTTTATGTGGAAATATATTATGAGGCCCGTGTTGTTTCCCTTTGTTGCAGGCGGTGTTTTAGGAGGCATTTTAGGGGCAAATATTTTTATATCATTACCAGTTGCCGTGTTACAGGGCTTGCTTGGCGTATTTGTACTCGTTTTTTTATGGATGCCTTCAATGAACCAGATAGGGGGTAGAAAGCACCGTTTTGCAATCGTTGGTTTTTTTGCGACGTTTTTAGGAGTTTTCGTTAGCGCTACAGGTACACTCGTAGCACCTTTTGTGGCTAGTGAAGCTCCGGACCGGCGTAATCATGTCGCGACTTTTTCGACCCTGATGGCCATCGTCCACATTTTAAAACTCATTGCATTCGGGTTTCTTGGTTTTGCCCTCGCGGCATACTTACCTCTAATGGTGGCTATGGTTTGTGCAGCAGTAGCTGCAAGCTACATCGGAACTAAGGCCCTAAATCATATGAAGGAACACAATTTCAGGGTAATTTTTAAGACTATCTGCACATTTCTCGCCCTACGTCTCATTTGGATAGCCCTAGGATTTTAATCCATAGAACACCAAAGTAATACACGCCTTTTAATGTGGAACTAATAAATAAAGGACACCCTATTACTTAATGACCACATCAATGATAGCACTTTTTCCAGCCCTGAGTGCTTCGAGACCATTCTTTAATGCCCCTTGGACATTTTCTGGATCTTCTACACGTTCTCCATAGGCGCCAAATGCCTCAGCGACTTTCGTAAAGTCTGGAGCTTGAATATGGGTCCCATGAAAGACGTCAGTGTCTACCGCAATACCCTTGGGATACATTTTCAAATGCATACCCTGCATAGCGGCATACTTTTCATTATTAAAGATAACAGACATCACCGGTAAACTAAATTCCCTAGATGCCCCCAGACTTTGCAAAACTGGATTATAAAGAAACGCTCCATCACCTATCAAGGTTACAACCGGTACATCTGGCTTTGCTAATTTTACACCGAGGGAAAGACCCAGACCTTGGCCAAGCCCACCTTGACGACTGTATAATGTTCCGGGCTCACCCCACATAACATGCTGACGCAAAAGACCTGTATGGGTAGTTACCTCGTCTACATAAGTAGTCCCTTTAGGCATCACCTCATTAAGACAAGCACAAAGCCAAACGGGATCAATAGGCGTACTTTGTCTTGCTTCCGCCTGTTGGGACCTTCTCTGATCCATTAACGCCTCATGGGCAGAGCTATATTTATCAAGCCGCTCCTTTACATTTGATTTATCAATACCGAGGTTTTCGGCGGCAGCAGCTAAATCACGGAGTGTCTGTGCAACATTACCTTCAAGGTACATGTCTGCTTGATGACTCTGATAAACCATCGAATTTCGATGGGGATCCTCATCTATGATAGCGATAGTCGCATTGGGCGGACGGTCGCTGGGTGGATACCAAGGTGCACGTGTCCTTATTACTAAAACCAAATCCGCTTCGTCCCAAAACTGTTTAATATCGTGTCCTTGATGCAGGGGATGATCTTTAGGAAAATTAGCAAAAAGAGCACCAGGGTTTTCCACCACAGGCAAGGAAAGTAGCTCGCACAGTTCACGCAAGGCATCATAAGCTTCATTATCCTGCCCAGCTGCTTCCGTAAGGACAACGGGCGCTTTAGATTCTGATATTTTATCCGCTAATTTATTTATGTCTTCAGGGGCGGACAAAACTCTTGGAGCAGCGGGGACAGCGCGGGGCCTCTCTGGCGCCGTCCATTCATCCATTAAGGTCTCAGTTGATACAGATAAATAGGTCGGGCCAGTTGGCACTCGCTGAGCAATTTCGCCGGCGCGGATTATACTTTCATAAACTGTATATGGACTGCCAGCGATGGATGCATATTTTACTATTGGCTCAACTAACCTCGTGGTTCCGCCAACAATACTGAGATTATTGATCCATTGCGCCCCAGGATCAAACCCTGGCTGTTCTCCATAGGTCATCGACTCACCAGAAATTACAACCATTGGAACCCCTGCACAAAAAGCGCCATGTATTCCCATGTTGCCTTGCAACAAACCAGACCCGGCATGTAAAAGCACCATCTGCATTTCGCCAGTTGCCATTGTATATCCAGCGGCGATATCTACCGCTAATGTTTCATGCCAAACATCCATAAGAACCGGACCGCTATTACCTGATTGTTTTTGGTTAGCCATAGCCTCCCAAACAGGAGCCCACTCAGTTCCCGGCGAAGAAAGTATATATTTACATTCGAGTTTTCGACATGCTTCTAAAATAGCCTCACCGCCATCTAACGTATTTCTCATTTTAACTTCCCTGAACCTTTTTTATTATCGTATCATACACAGTTTGATAGAAAAACCGTATCCTAAAAGGATACCAATTATCTGCAGCAAATAAAATTATAGTGCGGCGAGACTTTAATATTTCTAGTCAAAATTACTATCACTCAGCCTTATATTTTAGTTATAATAGGCTTGGAAAATCACAGCCCAACAAGATAAAATGGCACTGTTTATTATGGAAAATCAGAATGCCTAACCCTTCCGTCGCTTCTAAACAATTTTGCACCTTAGGGGAATCGCCTATATGGTCCATAGAAGAACAGGCGCTGTACTGGGTGGATATCGTTAAAAAAAGAATTCACAGGCTTACCCCATTGAGTGATCATGTTGATCGGTGGCAAATGAGAGTTCAGATTGGGTCCATTGGATTTTCTACTAATGGCTATTTAATTGCAGGGACGCGTCAAGGACTTGGATTTATTAAACTTTCAGACGGTTCGTTTGAGCTAATAACTGATCCTGAAGGCAGTGGCAAAGATAATCCGGTCCGCATGAATGACGGCAAAGTTGACAGGCAGGGTCGTTTTTGGTGTGGCGGAATAGAGGATCCTGGCTGCAGGGAAATAGCCTCACTTTACCGTCTCGATCCAGATTATACTGTCCACATTATGGAGAGTTCTATAGCTATATCAAACTCCATTTGCTGGAGCCCCGACGATTCGACTATGTATTTCGCTGATTCTCTAAAAGCTGAAGTTTGGGCCTATGACTTTAATTCTATGGAAGGGACAATACACAATCGTCGTGTTTTTGTAGACATGAAGGAAGAAGCCGGTGTGCCCGATGGTGCTACGGTTGATTCAGATGGGTTTTTATGGGTAGCACTTTTCGGAGCAGGAATGGTGAAACGTTACGACCCCAACGGGAAGGTGGAACGTACGGTTCGATTTCCTGTATCACAAATTTCATGCCCTGCATTCGGTGGTGTCGACATGAAAACACTTTTTGTTACCACGGCTTCCCAAAACTTCAAACAAGACGACTTTAAACGAGAACCGAATGCGGGCGCACTGTTCTCCTTAGAAACTAATGTCAGGGGAATTCCAGAGCCGACTTTTGATAGAAGGCCGAAAATAAAATCTAAATAGTGGCGAGTCCGGAGGGATTCGAACCCCCGACCCACAGCTTCGAAGGCTGTTGCTCTATCCAGCTGAGCTACGGACCCTGCACAAGGTGGTGCCGCCTGCGTGATTCGAACACGCGACCCCCGCATTACGAATGCGATGCTCTACCAACTGAGCTAAGGCGGCACTACGTAATCCACTAACAGGAGAAGTCCTAGCAAGCTATGGGATTTCTTGCAATCACTCCATTAGGGTTATGCGAGCTTTCAACCATTCAAAACTTCGAACAGAGCTTAAATATTTTTTATTTTGTTTGCAGGTAAGTGGGAGCTAATAGCCAAAAGGTTTGATCACAAAGCCAGTTGTTATCTAGAGCAAGCTCGCGCTGATGTTCTCCGCAAAGCAGTAAATCAAAAAACTCACCATGAAGTGGAAAAATTCTGAGAATGTATTTTGGTTTTTGCATTTGATAGTCGGTACCCCTTGTAAAATTGGTTCAGGGTCACGAAGCTTACAGGAGTGATAAACTTCGTGACCCCGATAAGGTGTGCAGCAAGTTATGGAGACGAAACTCGCTGAACATTTCTAATTATCTATAAGAAGATGACCTTATTGGGTCCCAATTAAGGTAAGATTGAGAAGAAGAAAATAAACAAAGACCCATATCAAATATTCTATAAAATTCTATCGATAATTTTTTAACCAAATGTTCGTTCACTATATATAGAGGTGAGCTTCATTCCGAGTTTGATTTTTTATTAAAATATAGGCGTTATAAATTGATATCACCTGTCGATTTGAGGTTTAAGATTAACGGTAAAAGCATTTTTAGGCATAGAGATTAAGACTAAAATAAAAGCAATCATTATAAATGAAAGCGCAACAATATAGCCCATTACTGCTCCAGAAAAATTTACGGAAAATCCATATGTAAGACTGGACAAGTTAGAGAATGCCATTACAGCGCCTAAAACCCAAAATTTATTCATAACCACCTCAATTAAATTATATAAGAGGCACGAATTTCTGCTATTTCCAGATCAAGGTAATTAGTAAAGAGGTTGGCAACAGTGAAAACAATAATGTTGTTTTGAACTCTATAAATCTAAGACGAATATTGAAAGTTATACCTTTCGCCTTTTTTATTTTTATTGATCAAATGAAAAGGCCGGCGGCGACTGAAAATTAGATATTTGAGTTAGATCAAAATTCAAGTATTCTACTAAATGTGATGTGATTGCAAAAAAGGATCAACCTATTGAGCATCTTAAAATTGATATTTGTTACTCCTTTTGTTCTTGGGTTAATCAGTTGCAGCGAAGACCCATCCTTATTCCCATTTAATTCCCATGATTTTAAAAAAACTAACAGTGATATTGGCTGCGATAGCAAATTAAATGGTAATCAAAAGGATGATTTATGGGCACAAAAATATAAAAATCACTGGATGACTTGGACAGGTGCGGTAATGTTTGCTGACCCTAAAGAAACTGCATTACAAATTGATGGAGTGGGGAGACAAGATCTTGAGATTATTTTTGGAGACGGACACTCGGGTTACGACCTAGAAAAAGGTGAGTTGGCAACAATAAAGTTTGTAATGAAAAGTAAGGGTGACTGCGCCAAACCTTTTTCAGGTGAACACGGACGAATAGTGCGTAAATCATATAAAAACGGACAGTTAGCTTATAGAGGCGACTACAATAGGAATGCAAAGAAAGAAGGTCCATGGATACGTTACCGCAAAAACGGACAGTTATGGTATAAAGGAACCTACAAGGACGGTTTAGAAGAGGGCCCCTGGGTGGTTTACCACGAAAATGGAACCTTAAACCCAAAGTGGACGGGCACTTTTAGAGAAGGTAAAAAAGTCAATTAATCAATATAAAAGCACAACAATCAAGTTTATGTCCGAACATTGATTTAACCCACTCGTTTATTTTAAAGGATCACAAGAAAATGAGTTTTGACAGCATCACTGTCACACAGTCATCGCCACATGTTGGAGCTGAAATTAGTAATATAGATTTGCTAACTCCGTTGTCTAGTAAACAAGTAGAGGAGATACGAGCAGCACTAAATGCCCACGGTGTAGTATTTTTTAGAAATCAGAAATTAGATCCAAAAGCTCATGATAGATTTGTGAGATATTTTGGTAAGCCCCATGTACACTCAGGTGGCAAGAGCACAGCTTCAAAACCAGTTGCTGGATATCCTGCATTGCGTAAACAGTATTTTGACGAGAGTTCTGCAAGAATCTCAGGGGAAACATGGCACTCTGATCAAAGCTGCGCAGAAATTCCTCCAAAATACAGCGTTCTTTATCAGGAAATAATACCCCCAAATTCGGGAGGCAACACTATGTTTCTCTCAGCAGCCAAAGCCTATGAAGAACTGAGCCCAGGGATGAAGAAATACCTTAAAGGCAAGACTGCAACCCACAACGCTTCTAAGGCGTTCGATGCAAAGCTTACTAAAGACAATAAAGAAACCCATCTTTCTGCAATACACCCAATTGTGGCTAAACATCCAGAAAACGGTCGCCAAGTCTTGTTTGTTAACCCTAATTTTACGAGCCATATAAATGATGTTCCTGAGGATGAAAGCCGTCATATTTTGGGGTTTTTATACCAGCATACCCAGCGACCCAATTGGACTATGCGTTTTAATTGGACAAGTCATTCAATTGCCTGTTGGGACAATCGTGCCGTTCAGCATTATGCAATTTGGGATTATTGGCCAAACAAGCGTCTAGGTTACAGAATGTTTGTTGGCGGTACAGAACGTCCGACGGCGATGTAATATGTTTAAAACCACGAGAAAATATAAAACCAACATCTGAGATTTAGGTAAGAGCTTCTACAAATATTTTTATATATTACCTAACTCTAATTTGGGACCTTTTTTCGGTAATTTCCGAATTACACGATCTTCCAAAAAAGAAGTAAAGTGCTCGGTTGTACCCCATGCAAGTGTCCCCAAATCACCACAACGGTGACACAAGGGTGCCCAGCTAAAAGTTGCAGCGCCACAACTAGAACAGACCCAAGTTGCCTCGGAAGGGGCATCAGTTGCCTTCACCAACCAGTGACGGACTTTTTCTGCATCCTGCTTATCCCCCTCCTCGAGTTCGGCCATGAGATGGCAAATACGCGAAGTAGGCTTTTCCATGCACAATTTCTCTAAATGAGTCCGAGCTGGACCCCAAATTTTTGCGTCAATCAAGGAGCGCACTAAAGCTATTCTACTTTCAGCATGGTCGGGGTTCAATTCCTTTAATTCTTCAAACTTTTTAATACGTGACAAATGATCACCATCTTCGATATCACTCACATAAAGATCCGCCAATATAGGGTGAGGAGTTTGACCCCACGTTTCTTTTATCAATTTATTTAAGCTACGCCTCTTCCCGGCTTTATTCATTAGCTGTGCCGTTTGAATTATCGCGGGTAGATAATTTAGTTTCTCTTTTTGTGCTCTTTCCGAATATCTTAAAGCTTCCGCATGTTCCCCAGAGGTTTCCGATTCGATACTGCAACCCAGCAAAACGGCTGCCCGTAATTTTTGTGCCTCAGCTGATTTAATAGAATTTGCCTTTATTGACTGATCAAGTGTCGTGATAGCCGACTTCCAATATAGCTGCTGAACCTCTAATTCAAATAATTTTGAGAGAACCCAAGGTGTTTTAGGCTTCAGGATATTTGCCCTAGATGCATAGCTCAACGCCGCAACACGATCCCCATCCCGCTCTGCCTGCATAAGTAAGCCACGCAAACCTAGAAATGCAGTCTCCGGTCTTTTAAGCATTGCCTGAAAATAACGAGTTGCAGCTGCCTCATCCCCGTTCAGCTGGGCCGCCTGAGCCGACAATAACATGGTCAAAGGCGGGTCGCCTAAATAATTGTCAGCCTTTTCTGCTTGCCGCTTAGCCTCATTGGAGTCACCCGCTGCGACGGCGACCATACCTTGGGTTAGTGCCTTGTAACCGCGTTCCCGTCTATTATTTTTCCAGGCCTTTGAAATAGCTTTCGGGGCGCGCCGAATAGTCCACCAAAGCCGATAGAAAATACCGATACTAATGGCAAATAATAAGGTGCCTATAAATGCAATTGTTAAATCTAGCTCTAAACGACCACCATACCACGCAATCGACAGAGGCCCAGGATAGTCTGCAAGCCATACAAAGACCCAAACAACCAATGCCGTAGAAAAAATAAAAATTATCGTTTTTATCATTTAACTTTAAGCCGCATAGGCTTACCCTTTAATAAGCCACTCAATAACTTGTCAATGGCCTCATCCACTGCAATCCTAGCCTCAGCATCAGCTATCCACACCCGAGATGCTACTACTGCATCGCCTGAGAGACTTTTTATTATGGCCACTGCCCCCCTTAAATCATTCGAGACTAAATATATCTCCGCGCGTGCCACCTTGCCGGCCACATCATTCTGCTTAGCTCCCTCGGCGCCCGTGCGACGAAAGGAAATCAACTTCGATAATTTATAAAGGGTTTTGTCAACCCAACCCGCCCTCTTCGGCAGGTAGCTTGCACGAACGATATCATCGGCTAATTTATAGAATTCCTGTCTTAAAACGGGAAAATTTTTTACACCTTTAATGGAATGAATTTTTAGAGTATTTAAAGCCTTTTGATCTCCGATTAGTCCTGACGATAAAGATTGAACAGAAACTAAAGGGACCTTAAATGACCCCGGTTTCTCTACTGCACCCCTCAATTGTGCAATCGCCAGTAGCAGAGAACCCTTCTTTGCTTGATCATTCTTAATATCTGGAAGCAACTCAAGTACGCCAACCCTTTTTTCAAGATCCTTTATCTTAGTATTCAGTGAAGAATCATTAGTGGCATTGGCCGCCATTTTAGGCGCCGTTAATATCTGAGAATTTTGTGACGATAATAGTAGGGAGGTTTTCGAAGATATGGCGTTAAGTTTTTCTTCTAAATTTTTTAGATTAGCGGATAAAAGTTTTATTGTGGAGGCTTGTTTTTTTTGAATCTCCTCAACCATTTTTATTTTATTTCGGTCTCCGTTAGAACCCGGGCTTAATAGGGCGATAGAATCTTTCTTTAATTCCGATTTAACAATTCCAAGCTCGCTTTCAATCAATTTGATTCTATCTGCAATATTATCTATACGACGAGTGAACACCTTTTGCTGAGTGTTTTCACTTGAAGAAACTTTTTTTGTATCAGGGCTGTTGAAATCATATAACCAAAGAGAATAAAAAATTCCGGCAAGAAAAATAATGCCTAATACCTGAACGGCTCGCGTTTGCACCCATTTGTTTCTATCGGCCGCCTCGGCCTTTAATAATAAACCCGAGTTTTTTCTAACTGAAGGCGCTTTTTTTTTACGATTATCATTTTTAGTCATGATCGGCGCTCCTATCCCTATCGCGCAACTCGCATAAAGATCGTACTAATGATTCT
>DEBE01000167.1:0-544 GCA_002348425.1 Alphaproteobacteria bacterium UBA2964
ATGTTGCGGGGTTCAGGAATTCCGTGGGACCTTCGGAAATCTGAACCTTACGATGTTTATGATAAGATGGATTTTGATATACCGATTGGAAAGAATGGTGATTGTTTTGACCGCTACCTTTTGCGGCTCGAGGAGATGCGACAATCATTGCGCATCATTCGTCAATGTTTAGATCAGTTGCCTGATGGAGCTGTTCGTTCGGAGGATCCCAAATTGTCGCCGCCTCGGAGAGCTGAAATGAAACAATCAATGGAAGCTCTTATTCATCATTTTAAACTTTACACGGAAGGCTATCATGTCCCGGAAGGTGAAACCTACAAAGCGGTAGAAGCGCCGAAGGGTGAATTTGGTGTTTATCTAGTTTCTGATGGTTCGAACAAACCTTACAGATGTAAAATAAGGGCACCAGGGTTCGCGTTTCTTCAGGCAACGGATTTTCTCGGTAAAGGCTATATGTTGGCCGATGTAGTCGCTATTATCGGTTCTATGGACATAGTATTTGGTGAGATTGATCGATGACTCATCAAATTGAAGAGATCGAAAC
>DEBE01000167.1:894-8145 GCA_002348425.1 Alphaproteobacteria bacterium UBA2964
TTTTCTTTTGATGACATTCACAAAGCGGAAGCAAAAATAATTGTTTCTCGCTACCCCGAGGGCAGACAGGCGAGCGCGGTATTACCGTTACTCGACTTAGCTCAACGTCAAAATGCTGGCTGGCTCTCAACAGCAGCGATGAACTACGTCGCGGACTTTCTTGAAATGCCCGCAATAAGGGTCTACGAAGTCGCAAGTTTTTATACCATGTATAACCTAAAGCCGGTTGGTAAATATTTTGTTCAGGTTTGCACCACGACCCCTTGCGCCTTGAGGGGCTGTGAGAGGATTCTGGAAACATGCCGCGAAGAGCTGGGAATAGAAGTTGGAGAAACAACTTTAGATAATAAATTTACATTGCAAGAAGTTGAATGCCTTGGAGCGTGTGTGAATGCTCCAATGATGCAAATTGGTGACGATTATTATGAAGACTTAGATCCAGAGAGTACGAAAGCCGTTTTGAATGCTCTTAAGAAAGATGAAGTTCCAAAACCAGGGCCTCAAAGTGAAAGAAATGGTTCTGAGCCTGCGGGAGGATTAACCACCTTAACCAGCAAAACAGGAGCTAAGGTTTAATAATGCTTAAAGACAGTGATCGTATTTTTAACAATCTTTATGGTTTAAATGATTGGCATCTTGCCGGCGCTCGAAAAAGAGGTGACTGGGATGGCACTAGAGAGATCATGGAAAAGGGTAGAGACTGGATCATAGAAGAAGTTAAAACTTCCGGACTCCGTGGTCGTGGAGGTGCTGGTTTTCCGAGTGGTCTTAAATGGTCATTCATGCCAAAGGAGCCGACTGGGCGCCCACATTATCTTGTTGTCAATGCTGATGAAGGTGAACCTGGAACATGTAAAGACCGCGATATGATTAGAAACGATCCCCATAAACTTGTAGAAGGGTGTCTTCTTGCCGGCTTTGGTATGGGAGCAAACGCGGCCTACATTTATATTAGGGGAGAATTTTATAGGGAGGCTGAACACCTACAAACAGCAATTGATGAAGCTTATGAAGAAGGTCTAATAGGAAAAGATGCGTGTGGATCAGGATATGATTTTGATGTTTACGTGCATAGAGGGGCTGGTGCTTATATTTGCGGGGAGGAAATGGCCTTGATAGAGAGTTTGGAAGGCAAGAAGGGCATGCCGCGCCTTAAACCGCCTTTTCCGGCCGCAATGGGTCTTTATGGTTGTCCAACTACTGTTAATAATGTTGAAACAATCGCTGTCACGCCAACAATTTTGCGCAGAGGGTCTGAGTGGTTTTCCTCTCTGGGTAGAGAAAATAATACTGGTACAAAAGTATTTTGTATATCGGGGCATGTTAACAATCCTTGTAACGTCGAAGAGGAAATGGGCATTTCCCTAAAGGACCTTATTGAAAAGCATGCTGGAGGAGTAATTGGTGGGTGGGATAACCTCAAGGCAATTATTCCCGGTGGGGCATCAGTTCCAATGATTCCGAAATCTATATGCGACACTGTCTTAATGGATTTTGACTCACTTAAAGAAGTACGTTCTGGCCTTGGTACGGCAGCGGTGATTGTTATGAATCAATCAGCAGATGTAGTAGCTGCAATAGCTCGGTTATCAAAATTTTATAAACATGAGAGTTGTGGACAGTGTACGCCTTGCCGCGAGGGGACAGGTTGGATGTGGAGGGTTATGGAACGGCTTGTCGTAGGCGATGCAGAGGTTGAAGAAATTGATACCCTGCTCGATGTAGCAAGCCAGGTTGAAGGACATACTATTTGTGCTCTTGGTGATGCCGCAGCTTGGCCTATTCAAGGACTGGTCAGACACTTCCGGTTTGAAATTGAAGAAAGAATAAATTCTAGAAAAGAAAAGGCAGCAGCCTAAGTGGATTTGATAATATGCCAAAACTGACCATTGATGATGTGGAAATCGAGGTGCCTGATGGGGTTACCGTTTTGCAGGCCTGTGAGTTGGCAGGGGTAGAAGTACCAAGATTTTGTTATCATGAACGTCTCTCAGTTGCTGGTAATTGTCGCATGTGTCTCGTTGAAGTTTCACCGGGCCCGCCCAAACCAGCGGCCTCTTGTGCATTGCCTGTTGGAGAGGGGATGGCAGTCAAAACTAACTCACCAATGGTCAAAAAAGCACGTGAAGGTGTGATGGAATTTTTGCTGATAAATCATCCACTTGATTGTCCAATTTGTGATCAGGGTGGAGAGTGTGATCTTCAAGATCAGGCTATGGCCTATGGTTCTGGTAAGTCGCGTTTTGAAGAAAATAAACGTGCTGTACGAGATAAAGACCTGGGCCCTCTTGTCAAAACACAAATGACTCGATGCATCCATTGCACTCGCTGTGTTCGATTTGCTACTGAAATAGCTGGTGTTGAAGAACTTGGTGCGACGGGACGTGGTGAGCACATGGAAGTTGGCACATATGTAGAAAAGGCTCTGACATCAGAACTTTCTGCAAATATTATTGATCTATGTCCCGTGGGTGCGCTTACTTCAAAACCTTATGAGTTTTCTTCACGTCCTTGGGAATTAACAAAAACCGAAACAGTAGACGTAATGGACGCGGTTGGTAGCAATATCAGGGTTGATTCAAGAGGCTCGGAAGTTCTCCGCGTGCTTCCTATTCTTAACGAGGACATTAACGAGGAGTGGATATCTGATAAGACGCGTTTTGCGTGCGATGGTCTAAAACGTCAACGCCTTGATAGGCCTTATGTTAAAAGAAATGGAATTCTAGAAGAAGCGAGTTGGGACGAAGCTTTTAAAGCAATAGGAGAAAATTTGCATAAAAAGGCGGGTTCAAAAATTGGAGCAATTGTTGGAGATTTAGTTGACTGCGAATCTGTCATGGCGTTGTCAGATTTGATGGAATCTCTGGGCTGTATGAATATCGATTGTCGTCAGGATGGAGCCTATTTGGATGCGTCAGTTCGAGGCTCGTATATCTTTAACACAACCATCTCCGGTATTGATGATGCCGATGTTTGTATGCTTATTGGCACAAATCCAAGGTGGGAGGCTCCGATAATAAATGCGCGGATTAGAAAACGATGGCTTTCTGGTAATTTTTCGGTTGGTTTAATTGGAGAAGAAACAGATCTTACATACCCCTATGAATATTTAGGAGAAGGTGCTGAAACCTTAAATAAAATTGCCCTAGGAGATCATAAGTTTTGTAAATTGCTGGATCAGGCAGAGAGACCAATGTTGATTATAGGTCAGGGTGCATTGAAGAACGAAGATGGCGGTGAATTTTTGTTCACTGCACGTAAGATAGCAGAGGGTTTCGGTCTGATTTCAGATGATTGGAATGGCTTTAATGTGCTCCATACCGCTGCTGGAAGGGTTGGTGCACTCGACCTAGGGTTTGTTCCGGGTGTAGGTGGGTGCGATGTAAAGGGTATTCTCGATGGCGTTAAAAATGGAAAAATAGAAACTGTATTTTTGCTGGGCGCAGATGAAGTAGATACAGGGGCTTTAGAAGATTCATTTGTTATTTATCAAGGGCATCATGGAGATGCTGGAGCTCATTGTGCTGATGTCATTTTGCCCGGGGCAGCTTATACCGAAAAAAATGCAACCTATGTAAATACTGAAGGTCGCGTTCAACGGGCGTGGAGAGCAATATTTCCTCCTGGGGATGCTCGCGAGGATTGGACCATAATCAGAGCTCTTTCTGATGTATTGAATAAACCTCTCAGGTATAACGATATTACCGGATTGAGACGAAGGATGGCTTTGCAGAATGCAGTTTTTGAAATTGTAGGGGATTTGCGTCCGAGTGAGTGGGGCAAGTTTGGAGTAATGGGAACGGCAAGAGAGAGTTCGTTTGTTTCGCCAATAACCAATTTCTACATGACAGATCCAATTAGTCGTGCGTCTGCCACAATGGCTGCATGTTCTAAAGATTCAGATAATTCCTATTCGGAGAACACTGGAACCCATGGCTGATTTCTGGACAACTTATTTTATGCCCACTTTAATCATTGTTGCTCAAATTATGGCAATTTTAGTTCCATTGCTGATTGCTGTCGCATATTTGACGCTTGCTGAACGAAAAGTTATTGCTGCAATGCAGTTAAGAAAAGGTCCGAATGTTGTTGGACCGTTTGGGCTTCTTCAGCCCCTAGCCGACGGATTAAAGTTATTATTTAAAGAAACTATAATCCCGGCAGGCTCTAACAAAGTAGTATTTATTATAGCGCCTATGATTACCTTTATATTAAGTGTGGTTGCTTGGGCGGTAATACCTTTTGATAAGGGGATGGTACTTTCTGACATCAATGTTGGTATCCTTTACCTTTTCGCTATTTCATCACTCGGTGTATACGGGATTATTATGGCAGGTTGGGCATCAAATTCCATATATCCATTTTTAGGCGCCCTTAGGTCTGCCGCTCAAATGGTATCCTACGAAGTTTCAATTGGCTTTGTTATTATTACTGTTCTTTTGAGTGTCGGATCTTTGAACCTCAGCACTGTGGTAGAGGCACAAGGGCACGGATTTTGGAATTGGAATTTTTGTGGTCTTTTATTTCCAATGTTTATTATTTTCTTTATTTCTGCATTAGCAGAAACGAACCGTGCACCCTTTGATCTTCCAGAGGCGGAAGCAGAACTCGTATCAGGCTATAATGTTGAATATTCATCAATGACCTTTGCATTATTTTTCTTAGGTGAATATGCAAATATGATCCTAATGAGTGCGATGACCGTCATTTTGTTCTTAGGCGGCTGGATGTCCCCATTCAATATAGAGCCATTCACGTGGATACCTGGCCCAATATGGTTTGCCGTTAAAATCGCCCTCGTGTTATTTTGTTTTCTATGGGTAAGGGCTACATTTCCTCGGTATCGTTATGATCAGTTAATGCGCCTAGGGTGGAAAGTCTTTCTTCCTTTTTCCCTTTTATGGGTGATCATCACAGCTGCTGTGTTGATTTGGATGGGATGGTTGCCCAAATGATCTGTCAGAATTTAGAAATTCATTATCGAGGAGCTAAATAATGGATTTGTTAAAGCGTTCCTCAAAAATGCTTCTTTTAAAGGAGCTGATTTCCGGTATGGCACTTACTCTTAAGTATATGTTTAAACCAAAAGTCACCATTAATTACCCATTTGAAAAAGGACGGCTTAGCCCAAGGTTTCGCGGAGAGCACGCCTTGCGTCGTTATCCTAACGGTGAAGAGAGATGCATTGCGTGTAAATTATGTGAGGCCATATGTCCAGCGCAGGCAATTACCATCGAGGCGGAGCCTAGGGAGGATGGTAGCCGGCGTACAACTCGCTATGACATAGATATGACTAAATGTATTTATTGTGGCTACTGCGAAGAGGCCTGCCCGGTTGACGCTATTGTTGAGGGCCCCAACTTTGAATTCGCTACGGAGACCCGCGAAGAGCTTCTATACAATAAAGAAAAATTATTAGCTAATGGAGAACGCTGGGAGACGGAATTAGCTGCGAGGCTCAATGATGACGCACCTTATCGGTGAAAAAGATTTGGAAGAAGTTAGGTATGATAATTCAATTAAACTTTATAAAAAAAGAATTTAGCTAGCGTTTATGATTATACAGTCACTTTGTTTCTATTTGTTTTCTTTCGTTACAGTCGCGGCAGCTGTGATGGTTATTTCTGCTCGGAACCCCGTGCATTCTGTTTTGTTTCTCATTTTAGCTTTTTTCAATGCCGCCGGGTTATTTGTTTTATTAGGTGCAGAATTTATAGCGATGATTCTTGTTGTTGTTTATGTAGGTGCTGTGGCTGTTTTGTTTTTATTTGTTGTTATGATGTTAGATATTAGTTTTTCGGAATTACGTCAGGGATTTTTACAATATCTACCAATAGGGGCGGTTGTTGGAATAGTTTTATTAGCTGAGCTGCTGATGATAGTGGGCAGTTGGGTATTTTCACCAGCAAATTCATCGTTCAAATTAAATCCTATTCCAGACCTCACTAAGGTGACCAATACAGAAGCAATCGGGCGAATACTTTATACCGATTATATTTATTTGTTTCAGGGTGCTGGTATGGTTCTGCTCGTAGCTATGGTGGGAGCGATTGTCTTGACACTGCGCTCGCGTCCGGGTGTTAAAAAACAGAGTATCTCGGAACAAATAAATAGGCCGACAAAAGATTCTATAGAAATTAAAGAAGTTCAGCCAGGTAGTGGAGCCCAATGATGTTAGAGATTGGCTTGTCACATTATCTCTCAGTCGGCGCCATACTTTTTACTCTTGGTATTTTCGGAATATTTTTGAATCGTAAAAATGTAATTATCATTTTGATGTCGATAGAACTTATTTTACTCGCAGTGAATATCAACCTTGTCGCATTCTCTGTTCATCTTGGAGATTTAACTGGTCAAATTTTTGCGATGCTTGTTTTAACGGTTGCGGCTGCGGAAGCAGCAATCGGTCTAGCTATCATTGTGGTCTACTTCCGTAATCGTGGAACCATTGCGGTAGAAGATATTAATCTAATGAAGGGGTAACAAGGTGATCTATATACTTGCTATATTCCTTCCTTTGTTTGGAGCCGCAATAGCGGGCTTTTTTGGTCCATGGATTAAGAATAAGGGAGCGCAGTTCATAACCTGCAGTTCTTTGCTCTTATCAGCTATCTTTTCATTGATAATTTTAAATGATGTTGCCCTGCAACATGAGACCAAAAATATCCAATTGTTCAGCTGGGTCTTATCGGGAAGTTTCGAAGTTAACTGGGCATTGAAGTTTGATACCTTGACCGCTGTGATGTTGGTAGTTGTGACTGTTGTGTCGTGCGCGGTACATTTTTATTCCATTGGTTATATGCATCATGACCCATCAGAGCCCCGGTTTTTCTCATATTTGAGTTTATTTACTTTTTTTATGTTGATGTTGGTCACATCAGACAATTTTCTTCAATTGTTTTTCGGTTGGGAGGGTGTTGGGCTCGCATCATATTTGTTAATCGGTTTCTGGTATGAAAAACCATCGGCCAATGCGGCTGCTATAAAAGCTTTTTTGGTAAACAGAGTCGGTGATTTTGGTTTTGCTCTTGGCATTCTAGGAGTGTTCCTACTCTACGGAAGTGTTGATTTTGAAACTGTTTTTGGTGCGACACCGGGTAAGTCGGCCGCTACTATGGAATTCCTTGGTGGAGAATGGCATGCGTTGACGGTTCTATGCTTACTTTTATTTATTGGAGCCATGGGAAAATCTGCCCAACTTGGACTACATACATGGTTACCCGATGCTATGGAGGGTCCAACACCTGTTTC
>DEBE01000167.1:8536-12499 GCA_002348425.1 Alphaproteobacteria bacterium UBA2964
CGTCTTTCTCCAATGTTTGAATATGCTCCCTTCGCATTAAATGTTGTTTGTGTGGTAGGAGCATCTACAGCATTTTTTGCTGCCACCATTGGCCTCTGCCAAAATGATATCAAAAGAGTGATCGCTTATTCTACCTGCAGCCAACTTGGCTATATGTTCTTTGCATGCGGTGTATCTGCCTACGCTGCAGGGATATTCCATTTATTTACACATGCTTTCTTTAAGGCATTGCTTTTCCTGGGAGCGGGATCTGTTATCCACGCGATGTCCTCAGAACAGGACATGAGAAAAATGGGGGGAATTTGGCGACAAATCCCATTGACTTACACGATGATGTGGATTGGAAGTCTAGCCTTGGCTGGCGTTCCTTTCTTCGCTGGCTTTTATTCGAAAGATATGATTTTGGAGTCAGCTTTTGCGGCTCAGACTGGTGTTGGTACATATGCTTTCTGGATGGGTATGATGGCGGCAATCATGACGGCATTTTATTCTTGGCGACTATTATTTATGACATTTCATGGTGAGCCGAGGGCCGATGAAAAAACTATGGCGCATGTGCACGAATCTCCCAAGGTTATGACTATACCATTAATTATTCTTGCCCTAGGGGCATTATTCGCAGGTTTTATCGGCTATGATGCCTTTGTTGGTGACGGGATGAGAGAATTCTGGGGCAAGGCCATTCATGTTTTACCAACTAACACCGCTATTTTGGATGCGCATTATGTTCCCCTTTGGGTAAAATTAGGTCCGGTAATTGTAGGTCTATTAGGGATTGCCCTTGCTTATTATATGTATATCAAGCGTAAGGATATCCCGGCTAAACTTACGAAGTTGTTCCCTCAATTATACCTATTCCTCTACAACAAATGGTATTTTGATGAGTTGTATGATCGAATTTTTGTTCGACCGGCTAAATATATTGGTGAAGGTCTTTGGAAAGAAGGGGATGGAGCGTTAATTGATGGCATTGGGCCTGATGGGATTTCTTCGCTAATACGAAACCTAGCGGGTCGTATAAGTCAATTACAAACCGGTTTTGTTTACCATTATGCGTTTGCCATGCTAATCGGCGTTGGTGGCCTCGTAACTCTTTATCTTTATACGAGCGGATGAAGAAGATATGAGTAATTTACCTATTCTCAGTCTTGTAACTTTTCTTCCCCTAATTGGCGCTTTGGCAATTCTAATTATCAAGGGCGAGAAGAAGGTTGTCGCGCGTAATGCGCGTGCCACAGCTTTGTGGACCTCGCTGATTACTTTTGGCCTTTCTTTAATGTTGTGGACTGGGTTTGATCGTACCTCGGCAGGCTTTCAATTTATTGAAAAACACCTTTGGATTGAGAATCTAGGTATCGGTTACCACATGGGTGTCGACGGTATTTCTGTTCTATTTGTTCTCTTATCAACCTTACTAACCCCAATCTGTATATTGGCTAGTTGGGATGCCATTAAGTCTCGTGTGAAAGAGTACATGATAGCTTTTCTAGTGCTCGAGACCTTAATGGTGGGTATGTTCTGCGCTTTGGATTTTGTACTTTTTTATATTTTCTTTGAAGGCGTCCTTATCCCTATGTTTTTAATCATCGGTGTATGGGGCGGAGAACGGCGCGTGTATGCAGCATTTAAGTTTTTTCTATACACATTAACGGGTTCTGTCCTGATGTTATTGGCCATACTTTCAGTTTATCTGCAGGCTGAAACAACTGATATCCCGACTCTTCTTGATTTTTCCTTTCCTGCAAATATCCAAAATTGGCTATGGTTGGCATTTTTTGCTAGTTTTGCTGTGAAAGTACCCATGTGGCCTGTTCACACATGGCTTCCTGATGCTCATGTTGAGGCACCGACTGCGGGCTCAGTGATTTTAGCAGGAGTACTGCTAAAAATGGGAGCATATGGATTTTTGAGGTTCTCTGTACCAATGCTACCAGTAGCCTCTGAGTTTTTCACTCCTTTTGTTTTTGGACTAAGTATTATTGCAGTTATCTATACCTCTCTCGTAGCCCTAGTTCAGCTAGATATGAAGAAATTAATTGCTTATTCCTCGGTTGCGCATATGGGCTTTGTGACATTAGGAATATTCACGTTTAATCAGCAGGGTGTAACCGGTGCTATATTCCAGATGCTTAGTCATGGTATTGTATCCGCCGCTTTATTTCTGTGTGTTGGTGTAATTTATGATCGAATACACACACGAGAAATTGAACGATATGGTGGTCTCGTTGAACGGATGCCCAAATATGCTTTTTGTTTTATGGTGTTTATGCTGGCGAGTGTAGGTTTGCCGGGAACTAGCGGCTTTATAGGAGAAATACTGGTTTTAGTGGGTTTGTTTAAAGTAAGTACAATGGCAGCTTTTCTGGCAGCAACTGGCGTTATTCTTGGCGCGGCATACATGCTTTGGCTTTATCGGCGTGTTGTCTTTGGTAGGATGGTTAAGGATGATCTGAAAGACATACTTGATCTTAATAGAAGAGAAATTCTTATTTTTGCTCCACTTCTAATCATCACTATTATTATGGGCGTTTTTCCGGGGCCTTTCCTAGAAATAATTGAGGTTTCTGTCTCTCATCTTATACAGGAACATAAGGCTTCGATGGCTGCTCACGAAGCATTATCGATATTGGGACGGTGAGGACGATGTCGGTTTTGAATTACTATCAAATAATACCAGTTATGCCTGAACTGACGTTAGCAGTCTTGTCGATGGGTTTATTGATTTTTGGTGTCTTCCGAGGGGAGAGCTCGACGCGTCTCCTATCTTGGCTAGGCGTTCTAGTTTTACTAGCTGTTGGTTTAGTTCTTACACTTACTCAGGATGGCCGAATGGTGGCATTCGGAGGGCAATTTATTATTGATGATTTTGCCCATTTCATGAAATGGCTGATTATTATTGGTTCGTCATCAGCAATAATTATGTCTTTGGGTTTTAATGAACAAGAAGGGATTTCTCGCTTTGAGTTTCCAGTGTTAATTCTATTAGCGACACTTGGAATGTTTATGATGGTTTCAGCTAATGACCTCATATCCTTATACATCGGTTTAGAATTACAAAGTCTTGCTCTTTACGTCGTTGCCGCTTTTCGACGTGACTCTCTTAAATCTTCTGAAGCCGGTCTCAAATATTTTGTCTTGGGAGCGCTTTCCTCGGGAATGCTTCTTTACGGCTGTTCTCTCATTTATGGATTTGCAGGAACTACAAGCTTTGATGATTTGGCCAAGATTTTTGTTACAGGTGCAGATGGTACGACCAACATTGGTGTTGTTGTAGGGTTGGTATTTATAATATCGGGTCTAGCATTTAAGGTATCTGCTGTTCCGTTTCATATGTGGACTCCGGATGTTTATGAAGGCGCTCCAACTCCTGTCACCGCATTTTTTGCAGTAGCGCCGAAAATTGCAGCAATAGCTTTATTATTGAGAGTGCTTGTTGGACCATTTGGACCTCTTATTGCGGAATGGCAGCAAGTCATCATTTTAATTTCTATATCGTCGATGTTACTCGGTGCTTTGGCGGCAATTTGGCAAAGTAATATAAAACGTATGCTCGCCTATAGTTCCATCGGTCATGTGGGTTATGCACTTATTGGACTTGCCAGCGGAAGTGAAGCAGGACTTCAAGGAGTATTTGTCTATATGGCCATATATTTGGCTATGAATTTAGGAACATTTTGTTGTGTCCTTTTAATGCGCCGCTCTGGTCGAATGGTGGAAGAAATAAGAGATTTATCCGGGTTATCACAGAATAATCCAATGTTGGCTCTAGCTCTTGCAATATTAATGTTTGCTATGGCCGGTATTCCTCCATTAGCAGGGTTTTTTGGTAAATTTTATATTTTTCTAGCCGCCGTAGACGCCGAACTTTATATCTTGGCTATTATTGGTGTTCTCACGAGCGTAATAGGTGCTTTTTATTATCTAAGGATCATTAAGATAATGTATTTTGATAGCCCCAATGAA
>DEBE01000158.1:0-599 GCA_002348425.1 Alphaproteobacteria bacterium UBA2964
ATGGTTTTATGAAGGGGAATAGAAATGCAGAACTCTGCAGAGAGACAGGCTCGGCTGGATGTAGCAGCAGCACACAGATTGGCTGTAATGCATGAATTAAATGAAGGCGTCTGGAACCATATAAGTTTAACCTCTCCCGATGAACCCGATAACATACTAATAAGCCCGGGGCATACGCACTGGGGTCAGGTTACAGCAAGCAACCTTGCCTTAATGTCTCCAAAGGGTGAATTAATTTCTGGAGACCGCCCGCCTATTCGGGCAGGGTGGATAATACATCACCCCGTCCACAAGGCGCGACCAGATGCGAAGTGCGTGATACATGTTCACGCTCCTTATATTACAGCAATGTCAATAAGAAAGGATATGGTCTTGGAAACAAGGAGTTCCCAACAGGCTGCAGGCTTTCACGACGATGTTGTTTATTATGAGGTTTACGATGGTGTTTTGAGCGATGAATCCGAAGGTGAGCATATGGCTGAGGTTCTTGGCCAAAAACGTATTTTGATGATGCGTAATCATGGGGCAATGATTGTTGGAAACTCCGTTGCCAGGGCATATCTTGATGCTTATCAATTAGAAAGAGCTTGCATGTATCA
>DEBE01000158.1:1012-2883 GCA_002348425.1 Alphaproteobacteria bacterium UBA2964
AGAGAAGGCAGAAATATTGAGCATTTTGAAGGCATGAAACGCTTAGTCGAAGCAAAAGAGCCTGACTTTGCCAATTGATACTCCAATAAGGTTATATGATATATTTCAAATTCATCTTGGTCTGGAGTGATAATGGTGTTGATAGATTCCTCCTTTGACGGAGGTAATATAGAAGTTGTTGATGCCAATAGTTTCGACGACATAAGGCTAAAAATTAGGAAAGATACAAAATCTGATTTCTTTCAGTGGTTCGCGTTTCGCTTAATTGGAGCGCGAAATAAACCGTGCGTGTTAAAAATATTAAATGCTGCGCAAGCTAGCTTCCCGTCAGGCTGGGAAGATTACAGGGCCGTGAAATCTTCAGACAAATGTGATTGGCAGAGAGTGCCTACGTCATTTAAAAATGGTATTCTCGAGATAAAAATTACCCCTGATTCTGACGCTGAATATCTCTCATACTTTGCAATGTATCCTTATGAAAGACACGCTAACCTCGTGGCAAAATGTCAAGCTGCGCCAGACGTTTCTTTATTGGTTCCTGGTTGCACTGCAAGGGGGCGTCCACTAGAAGTCTTAAAATTTGACGATGAGACTAAAAAGAAACCTGCCTTTTGGATAATAGCACGGCAACATCCAGGCGAGACCATGGCGGAGTGGTTTATGGAAGGTCTTCTTCTTCGTTTGCTGGATAAAAACGATGGTGCTGTTAGATCGCTATTGGAAAAAACAACCATCTACACGATTCCAAATATGAACCCCGATGGAAGTGCAGTTGGAAACCTGCGGGTTAATGCGGAAGGAATTAATTTAAATAGAGAATGGGAAAACCCAAAAGAAGAGTCTAGTCCGGAAGTTTATTATGCGCGGCAAATGATGATTGATACCGGGATAAAGTTTTGTCTGGATGTTCACGGAGATGAGGGACTTCCCTATAACTTTATTGCGGGATTTGAGGGCATAGCAGAGGCTAGCGCGCAACAACTTGAACTTCTGGATGCTTATCGTAATAACCTAGCAAAGTTCAATGGAGATTTTCAAACCACTTATGGTTATCCGAAGGTGCAACGTGGGAAAGGAATGAAGACGACTGCAACAGGATACTTCTCAGCTTATCATGGTGCAGTGGCAATGACTTTAGAAATGCCATTCAAGGACGCAAAAAATGCTCCTGATGAAAAATATGGCTGGTCGCCGTCAAGGAGCATGGCATTGGGGAGGTCAACGGTTGAAGCTATACTCAGCATCGTTGATGAATTTTAACCATGAGAAATTTGGAATAATGATGCGGGTTTTCGGTATTTCGAACTGTGACAAATGTAGAGAAGCAAAAAAGTGGCTAGCGAAAAAGGAAATAGACTTTGAATTTATAGATTTTCGCAAACAGACTCTCACGGCTGAAGATATAAAAAGGTGGATCAAAAACGTTGGAGAAGAGAAACTTATAAATAAACGAGGCACAACGTGGCGAGCTCTGCCCGATGAGTTAAAGCAAAATTTTGAAAATTTAGACGTGGTTAATATTATCTTGGAAAGACCAACATTAATGAAAAGGCCTATTTTCGAAACGCAAGAAAGATTGATCTTGGGATTTTCAAGTGAAGTAATTAACGAACTTAGTCGCTGTAAGTGAATTCTTAGGTGTAAAGTCAAGCATAGGGAATAATCTAGATGTCGTCTGATTTTATTGTAATAGGAGGTGGACTGGTAGGAGCTGCTGTTTCTTATGGGCTTCGACGGACTGGTGCTTCGGTTATCATGCTGGACGAGGGCGATACTGCTTTCCGCGCTTCGAGGGGAAATTTTGGCTTGGTTTGGGTTCAATCAAAAGGTGACGGTATGCATGAATATGCGGCCTGGAGTAAAAAATCATC